>CAZVLI010000068.1:0-10283 GCA_964627965.1 uncultured Rhodospirillales bacterium | reverse complement strand
ATCTGGACGCCATGACCTACCTGCCAGACGACATCCTGACCAAGGTCGATCGGGCCAGCATGGCGGTGAGCCTGGAGGCGCGCGTGCCGTTGCTCGACCACCGCGTCGTCGCCTTCGCCTGGACCTTGCCGCAATCGTTCAAGATCGCCGGCACCGTGACCAAGCGTCTGTTGCGCCAGGTGCTGTACCGCCACGTCCCGCCAAAACTCGTCGAGCGGCCGAAGGCCGGGTTCTCGGTGCCGGTCGACCGCTGGCTGCGCGGGCCGTTGCGCGACTGGGCCGAGGCGCTGCTCGACGAGGCGCGACTGCGGCGCGAAGGCTTTCTCGACCCGGCGCCGATCCGCGCGCGCTGGGCCGATCATCTCTCCGGCCGACGCAACAACCAGTATCCGCTGTGGGACGTGCTGATGTTCCAGAGCTGGCTGGAGGCGTCGCGATGAGCGCGGCGCTGGACCCGGCCGACTTCCTGGCCGGCTGGTTCGACGGTGGGCGATTGCCGCCGGCGCAGCAGGCCGTGCTGGACGGCTACTACGCCGGCTACCGCCGCCACTTCGGGCCGCGCCTGCGTCATTTCTACGCCGACCAGCTGCGCGAGGTCGCGACGCTGGTTCGGCCGGACACACGGTTGCTTGAGGTCGGCTGCGGCTGCGGCACGGAGTCCTTATGGCTGGCGCAGCAAGGCGCCGACGTCACCGCCATCGACGTGCGCCAGGACCGGCTCGACGTCGCAAAGGCGCGCGCTGCGACGCTCGGCCTGAACGTAGCCTTCACGAAGACCAACCTGCTCGACCTGCCGGCCGAGCCGTCATTCGACATCGTGTGGATGGAGCAGGCGTTCCATCACCTGGAGCCGCGCGACGCGGTGGTGCGGCACATCGCGGCGCTGCTGAAGCCCGGCGGCCACCTGGCGATCTCGGAGGCGAACGGTGCCAACCCGCTGATCCAGGCGCAGTTGTTCGCGCGGCGCGGGTTCAAGACCATCGCCACCTATACCGACGACGATGGCGTGGAGCGCCCCTACGGCAACGAGCGGGTCATGACCGGCGCGACGCTGGCCGGCCTGTTCGCCGACGTCGGCATCGAATGCCAGAGCCTGCGCTGGTTCCGGTTGTGGCCGAACCGGCCGTGGGCGGAGGCGCTCGCCGGCGTGGAACGATGGCGCTGGCTGCCGAAGATGCTGTTCACGCACGTGAACTACGTCGGCCGGAAGACTTGAGGTGGCCTCTCCCCGGTTGCTCTACCTCATGAACGAGGCGCTGTTCTTCACCACGCACCGGATGCCGGTCGCGGTGGCGGCGGCGAAGCTGGGCTACGAGGTGCACGTCGCCGCGCCCTACGAGCAGGCGTCGGTCGACAAGATCAAGGCGCAGGGCTTCGCCTACCACGACATTCCTTTGGAGCGCGGCGGGCTGAACCCGCTCGGCGAGTTGAAACTGATCTGGCACCTGTTCGGGCTGATCCGGCAGTTGCGGCCAGACCTGGTGCATCACGTGGCGATGAAGCCGGTGACCTATGGCGGGCTGGCGACGCGGCTGCTGGGCGTCCCGGCGGTGGTGCACGCCGTCACCGGGCTTGGCTACCTGTTCACGCGCGAGGACGCGAAGTCGCGGGCGATCCGCTCGCTGATCCTGCGGCTCTACCGTTTCGCGCTTGGCCACAAGAACGCCGTGGCGATCTTCCAGAACCCGGACGACCTGGCGCTGTTCACCGAGCGCGATCTGGTCGACCCGGCGATCGTCGTGATGATCAAGGGCTGCGGCTGCGACGTGAACGTCTTCAAGCCACGCCCGCGCCCGGCGCGGCCGGTGACGGTGATGTTCCCGGCCCGCATCCTTGGCGACAAGGGCGTGAACGAGTTCATCGAGGCGGTGCGCATTCTCAGGGCGGAGGGCACGGACGCGCGCTTCCTGCTGGTCGGACGGCGCGACCCGCTGAACCCGACCGACGTGCCGGAAGAGACGATCCGCAGCTGGGAGCGCGACGGGCTGGTCGAGTGGTGGGGCTTCCGCACCGACATGCCGGACGTGCTGGTCGAGGCCGATATCATCTGCATGCCGAGCTATCGCGAGGGGTTGCCGCGCGGGCTGATCGAGGCGGCGTCGTGCGGCCTGCCGATCGTTACCGCCGACGTGCCCGGCTGCCGCGAGATCGTACGCGACGACGACAACGGCCTGCTGGTGCCGGTGCGCGATGGCAAGGCGACGGCGGACGCACTGCGCCGCCTGATCGACGACGCGGATCTGCGCGAACGCATGGGCCGGCGCAGCCGCGAACGCGCCGAGACCGAGTTCTCCGAAGAGAAGTTCGTCGCCGACACGCTGGCGGCCTACGCGCGGGTGCACAAGCTGTGAAACCTTGGCTGCGACCGCTGCCGATGGCGGCGCTGCTGGCGCCGATCCTCGGGGTGATCGCGCCGAAGGGGCTGGCACCGCTGATTTTCGTCCTGGGCGCGTGGGGCTGGATCGTCGGATGGCGCGGCGTACGCGACGCGATCCGGCGACGACCGCGCGGCGTTCTGGTGATCGCGCTCGCCATCCTCGTGATCGACCTGTGGGCACTTGTTTCAGTCGCCTGGACGCCGGCGCCGGCGGATGCGCTGCAGAGCTGGGTGAACATCACCGGCGTGGCGCTGGCGTTGCCGCCGCTGCTGCTCGCGCCGACAGATGAGGCGGTTCGACGCGCGCTGATCACTGGCGTGGTGCTGGCCTTGCTCGCCATGCTGGCAATGCTGGCGGCGGACTATGCGGTGCTGCGTTGGGTCTACGACCTGCAAGGCAAGGACTTCGATCCGACGACGACGAACCGGCGCCTCGTGGTGGTGTTGCTGACGGTGTGGCCGGCGGTGTGGGTGCTGGCACGGCGCGGCAAGCGTGCGATGGCACTCGGCCTGCTGGCGGCCGGGCTGCTGACCGTCATGGCCGGCGTGTCGAACAGCGCGCAGCTCGCCGTCGTCGTCGCGCTCGTTGCCGCGCTTATGGGGCTGGCATGGCCGCGTGGCGCGTCCATCGGCTTGGCGGCGGTGGTCGCCGTAGGTGTGCTGAGCGCACCGATGACCGTGCCCGCGTTCCTGGCGCCGGCGGACTACGAACGGAGGTTGGGGGACCGCTACTACTCCGGCCTGCACCGCCTCTACATCTGGGAATTCGCGGCGCAACGCATCGCCGACCGGCCGGTGGCCGGCTGGGGTTACGACGCCTCGCCGCAGGTGCCGGGCGGCGACGAGAAGCTGCCGCATGGCGGCGACCGCATGAACATGCACCCCCACAATGGCAGCTTGCAGGTCTGGCTGGAGCTCGGTGGGCCGGGCGCCGCAGCGTGGGCGCTGCTGCTGGCGACGCTGGCCTGGTCGGTCGGGCGTCTGCCCGGACGTGTCGCGCCAGCGCTGGTACTGGGTCAGCTCGCGGGGGCGCTGGTCATCGTGCACCTGAGCTTCGGCCTGTGGCAGACGGCGTGGCTCGCGGCGCTCGGCTTCGCGGCGGTGCTGACGATGGCGGTGGCGCGATCAGAGGTGCGGCAGCTCGACGAGACCGGCAGCCAGTAGCGCCTCGCCAAGCTTCAGGTCGTCGGGGCCATCCAGGTCGAAGCCGTAGTGGAACGGGATCGGCACCGCCCGGCTCGGCGCGGCGAAAACCTGTTGCTGTTCGCGCAGCGCCGCGGGTCGGAAGGCGACAAGATTGCCGAACAGCCAGTGCTTCGCCTTGCGCTGCTTGTTGTAGGCGGCGGCGCGCTCCTCGGGGAAACGGAAGGCGACGACGCCATCGTCGACAACGCGCTGGTTGAACGCATGGTGGTTGTGCGGGACCGGCACCACGGTCTGCGCCGACCCGGCCTCGGGATGATCGCGCAGCGCCTGCACCGTCGCGGTGACGTGTTCGGAAAGCAGGAAGGGCGACGTCGGTTGCAGCAGGCAGACGATGCCCGGTTCCGCATCGAGCGAGTCGAGCCAGTCCTCGATCACCGCCAGGACGGGCGTGTCGTCGCCGCCGAGTTCGGCCGGGCGGTCGTAGACCTCGACGCCGAGTTCACGGCAGCGCGCGACGATCTCCGGCGAGTCCGTATTGCAGACGATGCGCTCCAGCCCGGCGGCACGGGCGGCGAGCACGTTGTAGTCGATCAGCGGCCGGCCGGCGAAGGGCACCAGGTTCTTCAGCGGGATCGACTTCGAGCCGCCACGCGCCGGCAGCAGGCCCCAGGCGGACTCGCTCATCGTTTGGCCTCGAAGAAGTCGACGGCCATTTGCAGCACGCGACCTTGGGTCTCGCGCCAGGCGTCGTAGGTCGAGCCGCCGATGTGCGGGGTCAGCAGGACGTTGCGGTGCTCGCGGGCGTAGCGCACCAGCGGGTGCGCGCCGACATCGAAGGTCGGATCGAACTCGCCGGCCAAGACGTCGCCGGCATAACCCGCAAGACGCCCAGCCTTCAACGCGTCGAGCAGTGCCGCCTCGTCGACCAGCTCGGCGCGCGCGGTGTTGATAAACCAGGCGCCGGGCTTGAACGCGGCAATGGTATTGGCATCGATCAGGCCGGCGGTCTCGGGCAGCGCCGGGACGTGCAGCGAGATCACGTCGTTCGTCGCGACGAGTTGTTCCAGGCTGTCGACCTTGGTCGCGATCTCGTCGGCGTTCTTGAACGGATCATAGAAGCCGACCGGCATGCCGAAGGCCTGGCCGAAGCGCGCGACCTTGCGGCCCAGCCGGCCGTAACCGATCACGCCAAGGCGCATGCGTGAGAGCATCGCCGGGGCGCCGAAGTCGAACCGGTTCCACGACCCGGCCTTCACCGCGTCGAACGACCACGGCACGTTGCGGCTCAGCGCGAGCAGCAGGCCCCAGGCGTGCTCCGCCGTCGGCGTGATGGTGTCGAGGAAGGCCTGCTCGTCCTTCAGCGAGAAGACGCGAATATCGCGCGCGGCGGCCGCGTCCATGTCGATGTGAGGCACACCGGTGGTGTTGGTGACGATGGCGCGCAGGCGTGGGCAACGGTCCATCTTCGCGGCATCGAAGGGGAAGCCCAGGGGCGCGCAGCAGGCATCGAGCGTGGCCAGCGTTTCGTCGTCGTCGTCGCGCGGATCGGTGCGCTCGACGACGTCGAAGTTCGCGCGCATCAGCGCGACATTCTCCGGCTGGTAGCTCAGCAGCGAATAGTAGAGCAGGCGCGGCTTCACCGCGCTCACGCCAGGTCGGCCGGCTGCAGCACCATGTCGGCCTTCACCGCCCGGGCCAGCGTGCGGCCGACGGTGGCGTCGAACTGGTTCGCCGGCACGCCGGTACCCGGCCGCTTGGTGGTCAGGTCGTCGGCGGCCAGGACGTGGCCGGCGGGCAGGTCGCGCACCGGTACCACCGACTTGGTGGCCCATTTCTGGCCGTCGGCCTCGCTGGGTGAGGGCTGCTTCTCGCCGCTGCCGAGCATCGCTTCGACGCGGCGAATGTCGGCGACGAAGCGGGCGAGGTCGTCGGGGCCGCAGGAAACCTTCCAGTCCTGCGCGTTCGGCACGTCGAACAGGATGGTGATGTGTTTCTCGACGATCTCGGCGCCGCGTGCCACGGCGGCCAGCACCGCGAGGTGGTCGACGGTGTGGTCGGAGTAGCCGACCGGGCCTGCGAACAGTTCGCCCAGGCGGTCCATCGCCGCCAGGTTCACGTCGCCGGCCGGGGTCGGATAGCTGGTGTTGCAGTGGAGCAGCGCGACCTCGCTGCAGCCGCCGGCGGCGCAGGCCGCCAGTGCCTCCAGCACATCGGCCTCGCCGTACATGCCGGTCGAGACCACCATCGGCTTGCCCAGTTCGGCGAGCTGGGTCAGGAAGCGCGGGTTGCCGCGCTCGCCGGAGCCGACCTTGATCGCCGGCACGTCGAGCTCGACCAGCCACGGAATGCGCGAGGCGTCGTGCGAGGTGGCCATGAACAGCAGGCCACGGTCGTCGCACCGCGCCTTCAGCTCCTTGAACTGGTCCAGCGAGAGGTTGCGCGGGCGCAGGCGGTCGCGCCACTCCGGCATCTCCGCCGCGATGAGTTGGTCGACGTCGAAGACCTGGGTCTTGAACACGTCGGCGCCGGCATCAGCGGCGAGGTCGACGAGTTGTCGCGCCAGGTCCATGTCGCCGAAGTGGGCCACGCCGGCCTCGGCGATGATCAGGGTCGGCGCGCCGCCCCCGACCTGGCGGCCGCCGATCGAGAAGCTTTCCGCGAAGTCGTGCATCGGCGATGGATAGCGCCGTGGCCGGCCGGCGGCAAGCCCGCTACTCCGCCGCCTGCATCGCCGACTGGGCGCAGAAGCAGGACGCGGCGACCGGCACGTCGGCGCGGGCCGCGGCGAGATCGAGCCGCTGCTTGATCAGCCGGGCCTCCGCCGTCTCGCCCTTGCGCACCAGGCAGTCGTGCAGGCCGCGCAGGCTCCAGACATTGTCGGGATGGATCGTCGCGCGGCTCAACGTTCCGCCAAGCCCCAGGTCCTCGCGATAGACTGCCTCGGCCTCGTCGACACGGCCCTGCTCGAACAGCAGCGCGCCGAGCGCGTGCCGCGTCGGCTGGATCCAGCCCCACGGCTCGTCATAGGGCAGCGCGTCGTCGAGCTCGACCGAGCGGCGCAGGTGCGCGAAGGCGACGTCATAGTTGCCCTTGCGATACTCGATCTCGCCGTCGAGCATCTCGGCCGCGATCTCCAGCAGGTCGACGCAGGTGTTGTTGTGCAGCAGCCGGCTCTCCGGCACGCGCGCCTTCGCCTCCAGGAACAGCTTTTTCTCGGCCTCGGCCTCGGCCACCTCGCCCAGCGCTGCGTGGGCCACACCCTTGGCGTAGTGGATCGAAGCGACGGTGTTGCAGTAGACGGCTGGATCGTCGGGCAGGTCCTGGGCGATGATCTCGCGCCACTTGCCGAAGCGGATGTAGACGTGCTGCTTCATCGAGATGTAGCTCTCGATGAAATCCGCCATCGGCGGCGACTCCAGCCGCAGCAACTCGTCCGGCGTGGTGTCGATCAGCTCCTGCGCCGCCGCCAGGGCCGGCTCGTACTGGCCCAGGAACATCGCCCCGTAGATGGCGAAGTGATAGTTGTGGATGCGGTAGGCGGAGTAGAAGTTCATCGCGCCTTCGCGGGCCAAAAACTTGCGATCCGCCACCATGGCGCGCTGGTTGTAGAGCATCGTGTCGCGGTAGTGACCGCACAGGATGTCGATGTGCGTCGGCATGTGGATCAGATGGCCGCTGTCCGGCACCGCCTCGCGCAACGCGTCGCCGGCGCGTAAAGCCAGCTCCGGGAAGGGCGACATCTCCATCAGGTGCACATAGAGGTGCAGGATGCCCGGATGCGCCATCGCCGCCGGGTCGTCGCGCAGCGCGCGCTCCAATACCTCGCGCGCTTCCGCCGTCAGCGCGCCCTTGGCGATGCCGCCAGTCTTCAGGTCCCACATTTGCCACGGCGTCACGTTGAGCAATGACTCGGCAAAGATCGCGGTGACTTCCAGGTCGTCGGGCAACGCCTTGTACGCTTCGCGCATCGCGTTGGCGAAGTCGACGTTCCAGGGCGCCTGGTCCTCGATGACTTCAGCCTGGGGATAGCGGGCAGGCAGCGCCTCGATCAGCGCGCGCTCCATGGCTGAGACCTTGTCGACCAGCGCCAGCGCCTTCTGCGCATTGTCGTGCGCGCCAGCGGTCGCCTTGGCCTTGCCGGCCTCGTCGAAGTGATGCCACTGCATGTTGTAGTTGGGGCCGAGTGCGTAGGCGATGCCCCAGTGCGCCATGGCACACTCCGGGTCGGCTTTCAGCGCCTTGTTGAAGCACGAGACGGCCTCGCCGTGGTTGTAGCCGTAGACCCAGTTCAGGCCCCGGTCGAACCAGAGCTGGGCGTCGGCGGAACTCGTCGTGACTTTCCGGCTGTACGGGCCGAGATCGTAGTAGTCGCTCATCGATCGTCCCTCCCCATGGGCACTTCGACTCTAGCGCCGATCCGCGCACACCGACATGACGGCGTGGCTGTCGTCTTGCCCACCGCACCGCCGCCGCCTTGGCCTGCCCATTTCGTTATGACAATATCCCCGCCGAAGCCGGCGCCGATCAGAAAGATGTGCCGGACAATGGGAGGATATAGATGCTGAGAAACGTCCTGAAATCGGCGACGCTTGCCGTCGCGGCGAGTGGGCTGGCGGCTGGCCTTGCCCACGCGGACGACGTCAAGCTGCCTGGCACGCTGGTCAGCACGGCCTACAACACCGGCACCTCGGGCTACAGCCAGATGGTCGCCATCGGCAGCATGCTGAAGAACAAATATGGCGTGAACCTGCGCGTGCTGCCGGGCAAGAACGATGTCTCGCGTCTGTCGCCGGTGAAGAAGGGCACCGCCCAGTTCACCGCCACGGGTTCGGACAGCGTCTATGCCCAGGAAGCGGTCTACACCTTCGGCAAGAAGTCCTGGGGCCCGATGCCGATCCGGCTGGTGTTGCTGAACCGGTCCGCAGGCTGCACCAACTTCGCCGTCGCCAACGACGTCGGCGTGAAGGAGATGGCCGACCTGAAGGGCAAGCGCGTCGCCTGGGTCCGTGGCTCTCCGGCGCTGCAGAAGGCGACCGAGTCGCTGCTCTCCTTTGCCGCCCTCAAGCTCGACGACGTCGAGCTGGTCGAGGTCGGCGGCTGGGCCGCGTCGATCAACGGTATCATCAATGGCGAGATCGACGCCGCGATCACCGCGACGCAGTCGACCTTCATGCTGAAGATGGAAGCCAGCCCGCGCGGCGTCTACCACCCGCCGATGCCGTTCGCCGATGAGGAAGGCTGGCAGCGCGTGCAGAAGCTGGTGCCGTGGTACGTGCAAGGCATCTGCACCAAGGGCCCGGGCATTCCGGGCGGCCGCGCCGAGGGCATCGCCAGCATCTACCCGATCCTGGTCTCCACCACCGACACCGGCGACGACGTCGCCTACGGCATGGCCAAGGCGATGGTCGAAGGCTTCGACGACTACAAGGAAGGCGCACCGGGCGCCGACGGCTGGGCCATCGAGCAGCAGCTCGACGACTTCTACCTGCCGTGGCATCCGGGCTCGATCAAGTACCTGAAGGAGATCGGGCGCTGGAACGACAAGGCCGAGGCCAATCAGGCGCGGCTGCTGAAGCGTCAGGACGTCCTTAAGACGGCGTGGGACGCCTATACGTCCAGCCCGGCGGACGATTTCGACAAGGGCTGGATGGAAGCACGGGCCAAGGCACTGAACGCGGCCGGCATGGACGTGATCTTCCACACCTGGTGAGCGGTCGAACCGCAACGGCGGCCGCCGAGGTCGCCGACCACCATAGCTAACGCGAAGCGCGGGTCGGAACGGCAATCGCCGACCGGCCCGTGCCGTCGCGGACAACTGGGAATGACAAAGCCATGAGCGCGTCGGATACGCCATCCGCTGGCGGCGCTGCGTCCAGCGCGGACCAGATCGACGACGTCGAAACGGCGCGCTATCGCCGCCCAGGCAACCTGTGGAGCACCGTCGCCTTCTGTCTGACGTTGATCTCCACGGCCCTGGCGATCAACGAGATGTTCCAGCTCGGGTTCTTCCAGCTGCTGATCGGCAACAAGCTGGTGCAGAACCAGTACATGTACCTGCTGGTCGGCGTGATGGTGTCGATGATCTTCATCTTCATGCCGGCCTACCCGCGGGCGCCGCGGCACCGCGTGCCCTGGTACGACATCGTGCTGTTCGCGCTGACGCTCGGGCTGACCGGCTACTTCACCTACTACGGCCTGCCGATCCTGGAGGAGAGCTGGGAGTACAACGCGCCCGACGACGCCAAGTACATGGCCATTGTCCTCTGGGCGGTGATCCTAGAGGCGGGCCGGCGCGCCGGCGGCTGGGCGGTGTTCGTGATCGTGCTCGTGATCTCGCTGTACCCGACCTACGTGCACCTGATGCCCGAGACGATCAGCGGCGTGAACCAGACCTTCACCGACACCGCCGCCTATCACATCTATTCGGAGGAGAGCCTGCTCGGCATCCCGATGCAGGCATTCGCGCTGCTGTTCTTCGGCTTCCTGCTGTTCGGCAATGCCCTGGTCTATACCGGCGGCGGCCAGTTCTTCATCAATCTCGCCTTTGCCCTGCTGGGCCACGTGCGCGGCGGGCCGGCCAAGGTGGCGATCTTCTCGTCCGGCCTTTTCGGCTCGATGTCCGGCGGCCCGATCACCAACGTGCTGACCACCGGCGCGCTCACCATCCCGGCGATGAAGCGGATCGGCGTGCGGGCCAAGACCGCCGGCGCGATCGAGGCCTGCGCCTCGACCGGCGGCACGATGATGCCGCCGATCATGG
>CAZVLI010000067.1:0-10296 GCA_964627965.1 uncultured Rhodospirillales bacterium | reverse complement strand
CGCCGACCTAGCGTTGCCGGGCTCTATGCAGGCCGACGTTGTCGATCTGGACACGCTGGAAGCGGGCTCGCAGCGCACCGGCCTGTTCTTCGCGCTGTGGGGCATGGCGACGAAGCTGGCCTTGGCGCTCGCGGTCGGGATCGCCTTCCCGGTGCTCGATCTCGCCGGTTTCGATCCCGAGGCGGTGACCGATGATGCCCGGCTCAGCCTGTCGCTGCTCTACGGCGCCGCGCCGATCGCGATCAAGGTGTCGGCGATCGCTTTGGTCTGGCGCTTCCCGATCGATGCCGCGCGCCAGGCGGAGATCCGCGCCGCGATCGCTAGTCGACCGCCAGCCGCCGCCTGATCCGCTCCACCAGCCATCCCAGCACCGGAAGGCGGGCGTAGAACTGTCGGCCTGAGTCCCAGTGATCGAGGTGCTCCACCACCCTGCCCTCGGCGTCGAAGCTGACCTCGCTCATGCCTTCCAGCACCCATTCCCCGGACAGGCGCTTGGGGCGGAAGGAGCAGCGCCAGCGGTAGTACCAGACGCCAGGTCGGCCGGCCGCGCGGTCGATGAAGTCGAAGCGCAGGTCGTCGGCATCCTCGAACCCGGCCGCCATCACCTTCACCACCTTGTCGACGCCGGTGACATCGTTGAACGGGTCGACGAAGCGGATGTCCGGCGCCGCGATCTCGCGCAAGTCGCCGACGGTGGCCGGGCTCAGATCCTCGTAATAGCGCTGGTAGCGCGCCGCCGCTTGCTCGCTCATCACAGGCCGGTCTGCTTGTGGATCAGCCAGAAGTAGAACCGATAGGGCAGCATGCGCAGGATCTTGAGCTGCCAGGTGAAGCGGCGCGGGAAAGTGATCTCGAAGGCGTCGCTGGCCAACCCGTCGGCGATGCGGCGCGCCGCCGCCTCGGCCGGCATCAGGAATGGCATCGGGAACGGGTTCTTGTCGGTCGCCGGCGTCTTCACGAATCCGGGACAGATCAGCTGGACGGCGATCCCCTCCTTGTCGAGATCGAGCTTCAGCGACTCGGCGAAGTTGATCAGCGCCGCCTTGGTGGCGCCGTAGGCCGATGCTGTGGGCAAGCCGGAGTAGCCGGCGACGGACGACACCACGGCGATGCGGCCGGCGTGACGCGACCGCATCGCTGGCAACACGGCGGCGACGCCGTTGACCACGCCCATGACGTTGACGTCGAGCAGCTTGCGGAAGGTCGCCGGATCGAACCGCTCGGGCGTCACCGGGCGGTGGATGCCGGCGTTCAGGACGACGATGTCGATCGGCCCTTCCGTCGCCTCGATGGCGGCGGCCGTCGCGGCCATCGCCTCACCGTCGCTGACGTCAACCGGATAGGGTCGGAAATTGGCGTTGGACCGCGCCATCTCGCCGAGTGCGTCGGCGTCGCGGGCCGAAATGCAGACCGTGTGACCACGGCTGGCCAGTTCGTTCGCCGCCGCCTGGCCGATACCGGAACTGGCACCGGTGATCCAGACGACGCCGCCGGCCACTCAGCCTTCCCGCGCGGTGGTCTGCGAAGGCGGGCGCAGCGAGTATTCAATCACCGAACCGTCGCTGCCCTCGAAGCGCAGGCCGACCAGGACGTTGTCCATGTCGTACCAGAGCTCGAGTTCCAGATCGCCGCTGATGACGTAGTGCTTCGCGTCGATCTCCTCGCCGCGCGCCATGATCCGGGTCTCGTCGCCGGGCGTCACGGCGACGTTCATCAGCTCGCCGGTCTGCGTGTTCAGCATCCGCCGGGCCTTGATGGTGTCCGGCCGCCAGTAGCTGGTCGGCAGCACCGGATCGCTCACCACCTGCTCGTCGCCGGCGGTCGCCACCCGGAACCCGGAATCGGTCATCTGGCCGTTGACGGTGTGCGGATCGCCGTTGTCGTCGGTCTCGGTGACCAGCCGCACCAGACGGCCGTTCTCCCAGGTCTCGTGATTGCGATGCTGGTAGTCGTAGACCGTCAGCAGCAGGACCTTGACCTTGATCTCGATATCGATGGCGACGTCGACCCGCTCGCCGGCGCGGTCGAAGCGGAATCGGTGGGTCCCGATCCGGTCGCCGTTGCGGACGATGTCGAAGACGAGCTCGCCATTGTCCGGCATCGCCGCGTGCGCCGGCCCGCAGGCCAGCATCACCAGCAACGCGAAGCGGGAAAAGAAGGAAACCATCTGCCGTCCCCTTACGAATCCTGTGCGATGGCCAGACCCTAGCGGCGCAGGAACGGGTTGACCAGCCAGCCGATCGGCCCAGTGAGCTGAAGTGGCGCGTCGGTCGCGATCAGGCAAAGACACGGTTCGTGGTCGTCGGCCACCGGCCGGTGCGTCACCGACGGATCGGCCACCGCCACGTCGCCGGGCAGATAGCTACCGCCCTGATCGGAGAATCCACCCTGCAGGACGAGGGTGTATTCCTCGCCCATGTGCGTGTGGTTCGGCATCTGCCGGCCCGGTTCGATCCGCAACAGCGCCGATTTGATGCCGTGCGGACCCGAGCCCAGGACGCATTCCTCCACGCCGCGCAGGCCCGACCGCCAGTCCAGCGCCGACAGGTCGTCGCCGACATAGTCGCGCAACGGACGTGGCAGCAGGATCGACAGCGACCCCAGCGCAGCCGGTTCGTCCGACGTCGTCTTGGCAGTGGGCATTTCCGCGGCGGTGAAAGGCTCGCCGATCGGCATTTCGCCGACCACGGCCGCGGTATCCATCTCCTGCAGCAGCGCGCCGCCGATGAGCTCGATCTCGCGTAGCTCCTCGCGGCAAGCCGGACACATCGCAAGATGCGTCGCGACCAGAAGCGACAACGCTTCCTGCATGTTGCCCGCCGCATAATCCATCAGCACCACGTCGGGAATGTGGTGCGCCGGCGATTGCGTCAGGCCGTTCATACAACTGGCTCCAACGGCACTTGTACCCTTGCCCTCATACATACCTACATCTCGGCGCTGAGCGCCCCGTTTGAATTGGTTATACGGCGGCGCTTACGAATTGGATCATTCGATCTTGAACTGGAAAACCTTTTTCCTACGTTTACGCGCCTAGGCCGCCTTGTCGGACAGCGCCGCCAGGGTGCAACCGGCGATGCGCCACGTCCCGTCCGCCTGCTGCGCCATCTCGTAAAGCGCCAGGACCGGCACGCCTTTCGGCCCTATCACCAGCACCGGCTGGATCAGTCGGGTGCCTACCAGGCGCATCTCCCGGAATTCGAAGCTGCGCGGCCGATAAACCTGCGGATAGCCGGTGCGCACCATGCGCATGAAGTTGTCGGCATCGCCGAACATGCTCTGCAGATACGGCGTGGCGTAGCCGAAGGCGGTTTCGCCGTCGTCGCGCCGGAACGCGTCGATCTGGTTCTCGATGATCGTCCGAATCGTTGCCTGGTCGGCCTGTGTCGGCAGCTGGTCGGCTGCCTGGACCGGGCCCGCAAGCCCGAGAATCAGCACGCAAAGTACGATTAACTGGCGCATCGTCGGTTCTCCTGTCGCGGCCCCGCGCCGGGTTGTGTTAGGAGATGGCGCGTAATCGCGCGACGTCCAGTCCCGGTTACCGGTCTGAAACATCGGGGTCGCAACGATGGCGCAGGCACAATTCGCCATCGGCGATGTCATCCGGCACAGGCTTTTCGGCTATCGGGGCGTGATCTTCGATGCCGATCCCGAATTCTCCGGCAGTGACGGCTGGTACGAGCGCATGGCCCGCAGTCGTCCGCCCAAGGACCAGCCCTGGTACCATGTCCTCGTCCACGACGCGGTGCACACCACCTACGTCGCCGAGCGCAACCTGGAACCGGACGATACGGGCGAGCCGGTATCCCACCCCCAGGTGCAGGACTTTTTCGAAGCGCTGGACGACGGACGCTACCGTGCCCGTCGTCACGGCATGAACTGAGGATCGACGGCGCGCCATGATCGAGGGTCTGAATGCGGTTGCCACGCTGCTGGTACTGGCGGCGATATTCGGCGCGATCAACTACCACTGGTTGCGGCTGCCCCCGACCATCGGGCTGGTGCTGATCGCGCTGGCCTCTTCGCTCGGCCTGCTGGCGCTGGAAGGCGTGATGCCGGGCCTCAACCTGAGCGACCAGATCGGCGGCGCTCTCAGCGACCTCGACTTCGCCGACGTGCTGCTGAAGGGCATGTTGAGCTTCCTGCTGTTCGCCGGTGCGCTGCACGTCGACCTCGGCCAGCTGCGCCAGCGCGCCGTCGCGATCGGCACCATGGCGACCCTTGGCGTGGTGGTCTCCACCTTCCTGGTCGGCGGCGCGATGTGGGGCGTGTTCCGGCTGGTCGGGCTGGAGGTGCCGTTCATCTACTGCCTGGTCTTCGGCTCGCTGATCTCGCCGACCGATCCGGTCGCCGTCCTCGGCATCCTGAAGACCGCCAAGGTGCCGCCGGCGCTGGAGGCCAAGATCGCCGGCGAGAGCCTGTTCAACGATGGCGTCGGCGTGGTGATCTTCCTGATCCTGGCCGGCATTGCCGCGGGCGGCGGCGATGCCAGTGCCGGCGCGATCACCTGGCTGCTGGTGCAGGAGGCGGTCGGTGGCGCCCTGCTCGGCCTGCTGACCGGCGCCGCGGCCTTCTACGTGATCCGCACCATCGACGACCATAACCTCGAGGTCATCGTTACCCTGGCCCTGGTCACCGGCACCTACCAGATCGCCACCGCGCTGCACCTGTCGGGACCGATCGCGGTCGTCGTCGCCGGCCTGCTGATCGGCAACCACGGCACGCGCCTGGCGATGAGCGACACCACGCGCGAGCACCTGTCGAACTTCTGGACGCTGATCGACGAGATCCTCAACGCGGTGCTGTTCCTGCTGATCGGGCTGGAGGTCCTGATCCTGACCCTGGTCGGCAGTCACATCGTCGCTGGTCTGCTGGCGATCCCGATCGTGCTGCTGGCCCGCTTCATCGCCGTGGGCGTGCCGATCCTGGCGCTGGGCCCGTTCCACGAGTTCACCACGGGCGCGATCCGCGTGCTCACCTGGGGCGGCTTGCGCGGCGGCATCTCGGTCGCCCTGGCGCTGAGCCTGCCGGCCAGCGAGTTCCGCGACCCGATCCTGACCGCCTGCTACGCCGTGGTGGTGTTCTCCATCGTCGTCCAGGGCCTGACGATCGGCCCGCTGGTGCGCCGGATCGTGCCGGCCGCCGACCGGATCGAAGCCTCGGGACACTGATCTTGACCGACCACCCCGCCGACCGGCCCGACGCGGTAACGCTGCTGGGCCGGGAGCCGCTCTACGACGGCCACTACCGCATGAACCGCTACCATCTGCGCCACGCCAGCTACGGCGGCGACAAGATGGTGGAGATACGCCGCGAGGTGTTCGAGCGCGGCCACGGCGTCTGCGTCATGCCCTACGACCCGGCGAGCGACCGTCTGGTGCTGATCGAGCAGTTCCGCATCGCGCCGTATGTCTGCGACGAGCCCGCTTGGCTGATCGAGGTGATCGCCGGTGTGATCGACCCAGGTGAGACGCCCGAGGCGGTTGCGCGGCGCGAGGCGCAGGAGGAGGCCGGCATCGAACTCGCCGGTCCGCTGGAACCGATCAGCCGTTTCTACGTATCGCCGGGCGGCACCTCGGAGATGCTGACCCTGTTCTGCGCACCGGGCCCGATCGGGCCTGACGATGGCGGCGTTCACGGGCTGCCCGAAGAGGGCGAGGACATCCGCGTGCTGGTCCCGACCTTCGACGAGGCCATGGCCATGCTGGCGGCCGGACGGATTGTCGTGGGGCCGGCAATCGTGTCGCTGCAATGGCTGGCGTTGAACCGGGAGCGGCTGCGCGCCGGCGGCGCCTGAGCCCCGGAAAACCGCTGATTCCACAAAGTTATCCACAAGCCTGCCAACGCGTGTTCGCGGTATGGCGGTGACGTCGCGATGAATCGCCGGTGACGCGGCGGCGACGACAGATCAAGGCTGTATGAGTTGCCGCGTTTCGGCGATCGCTCATGACGTGAGCAACCGGATGCGCGCCAATGTCAATGCCTAACTGGGTTTCAGGCCCATCGCAGCCGGCCATGAATGTCACACGCGGTGGAGTTCAGAAGCGTTGCTCAGCCCTGCGGTACATGCTCGAGCATGCGAAGACGGCTAGACAACCGCCCCCGGTGGTCCGCGTTCTTCGGCACTATTGTTCCGGGCACCGGGGCAAGAGTCCACATTTGAGAACCGCTTGCATATTAGTTAGCCCCTCGGCGTTCACGGCGACTGAGCCCGCATTTCCCGCGCCAGAGGCCCGATTGGGGAGCATGCTCGGCAGCTTGAATGCGGCGCGGTCTTCCTCATGTCTTCTGGCAAGGACCGCGCATCGGTGGCCCGCTTGAAGGCCCATCACCGGGCCGTTAGTCTCGCGGCTCGCCGCCACATAAGGCAGATTGGGAACCCCATGCAAATCCGTCACGATTTCATCGACGCCATCGGCAACACGCCGTTGATCCGGCTGACCAAGGCCTCCGAGATCACGGGCTGTGAGATCTATGGCAAGGCGGAGTTCCTGAACCCTGGCGGCTCGGTGAAGGACCGCGCCGCGCTGGCCATCATCAAGGACGCCGAGGCCAAGGGGCAGCTCGAGCCCGGCGGCGTGATCGTCGAGGGCACGGCCGGCAACACCGGCATCGGCCTGTCCCTGGTCGGCAATGTGAAGGGCTATCGCTCCGTCATCGCGATCCCGGAGACGCAGTCGCAGGAGAAGATGGACATGCTGCGGCTGGCCGGCGCCGACCTGCGCCCGGTGCCGGCGGTGCCCTACAAGGACCCGAACAACTACGTGAAGCTCTCCGGCCGCATGGCCGAGGACATGGCCAAGACCGAACCGCACGGCGCGATCTGGGCCAACCAGTTCGACAACGTGGCCAACCGCCAGGGCCACTACGAAACCACCGGCCCGGAGATCTGGAACCAGACCGACGGCAAGGTCGACGGCTTCGTCTGCGCCGTCGGGTCGGGCGGAACCCTGGCCGGCGTCGCCATGGCGTTGCGCGAGAAGAACCCCGCCGTAAAGATCGGCATCGCGGATCCCGAAGGCGCGGCACTCTACGAGTACTACAAGAACGGCGAACTGAAGTCGGCGGGCACGTCGATCACCGAGGGTATCGGCCAGGGCCGGATCACGGCGAACCTGGAGGGCCTGGAGATCGACTTCCCCTACCAGATCCCCGACAGCGAGGCGCTGCCGATCTGCTTCGACCTGCTGAAGCACGAGGGCCTGTGCCTGGGCGGCTCCAGCGGCATCAACGTCGCCGGCGCGATCCGGCTGGCCAAGGACCTCGGGCCGGGCCATACCGTGGTGACGGTGCTGTGCGACTGGGGCCACCGCTACATGAGCAAGATGTTCAACGTCGAATTCCTGAAGGAAAAGGGCCTGCCCTACCCCGAATGGATGGCTTGAGGAGAAAGAGATGACCAAGCTGCTGTTCCGCGACGACGCCTACCTCACGAGCTGCGAGGCCAAGGTGGTAGGCGTAAACGAGCGCGGCGGCATCCTGCTCGATCGCACGGTCTTCTATGCCACCGGCGGCGGCCAGCCGGGTGACAGCGGGCGGCTCACTTGGGACGGCGGCGCCACCGCGATCGCCACGGCGGTGAAGGGCGAGACCGTGGACGAGGTCGTCCACGTCCCGGCCGAGGGCGAGAGCGCGCCGCCGGTCGGCGCGACCGTCACCGCCGAGATCGACTGGGACAAACGCTTCTCGCACATGCGCGTCCACACCGCCCTACACCTGCTGTCGGCCGTGCTGACCTTCCCGGTGACCGGCGGCCAGGTCAGCGCCGGCAAGGGTCGGCTCGATTTCGACATGCCGGAATTGGAGATGTCCAAGGAGGAGATCGGCGAGAAGCTGAACGCGCTGGTCGCCGCCGATCATCCGGTGACACCGACCTGGATCACCGACGAGGAACTGGACGCCAAGCCAGACCTGGTGAAGACCATGTCGGTGAAGCCACCGTCCGGGGCCGGCCGCGTCCGCCTGATCGAGGTCGAGGGCTGCGACCTGCAGCCCTGCGGCGGCACCCACGTGCGCCGCACCGGCGAGATCGGCACCCTCGCGGTGGGCAAGATCGAGAAAAAGGGCCGGCAGAACCGGCGCGTCTCCATTCAGTTGGCGTGAGGAAGAGCCGATGACCGACCTGCTGGTCTCCACCGAATGGCTGGCCGAGAACCTGGGCAAGCCGGGCGTGAAGGTACTGGACTGCTCCTGGTACCTGCCGACCGAGAAGCGCGACCCGCACGCAGAGCACCGCGCTAGCCATATCGTCGGCGCGGTCTACTTCGACATCGACACCATCGCCGATACGGCCGATCCGCTGCCGCACATGTTCCCGGACAACGAGACCTTCGCCACCAAGGTCGGCTCGCTGGGCGTATCGAGCGACGACCACGTGATCTGCTACGACGGCGGCAAGGCAACGGCGGCGTGCCGCGCCTGGTACATGTTCAAGGTATTCGGCCACGAGAAGGTCTCGGTGCTGGATGGCGGCTTCCCGAAGTGGGTGGCAGAAGGCCGCGCGGTCGAGGACGGTATCAACACGCCCGAACCCGCTACCTTCAGGGCCGACAAGACCGCCGGGCTGGTCCGCGCGCGAGCGGACGTCCTGGCGATCATCGAGGCCGGCGGCTCTGAGCAAATCCTCGACGCCCGCGCTCGCGGCCGCTTCACCGGCGAACAGCCCGAGCCGCGCGAGGGCATGCGCTCCGGCCACATGCCGGGCGCGCTGAACCTGCCCTACACCGACCTGCTGGCAGAAGACGGCACGTTCCGAGGCGAGGCTGAACTGGAGAAGGCGTTCAAGGGCGCCGGTGTCGACCTCGGCAAGCCCGTGGTGACGAGCTGCGGCTCCGGCGTTTCGGCGGCGGTACTGCTGATGGGCCTGCACCTGATCGGCCATGACAAGGGCACGCTCTACGACGGCTCGTGGTCGGAGTGGGGCGGCCGCGAGGACACGCCGATCGTCACCGGCAACGCCTGATGTTGGCGATCCGCGACGCCACGACGGTCGACCGCGAGGCCGTCATCGCGCTGTGGGACGCGGCCGGCCTGCTGGTCAATCCGCTCAACGATCCGGCAAAGGACTTCGACTTCGCACTCGCGAGCGAGAATGCCACCGTCTTGCTTGGCGAAGCGGAAGACAGGCTGGCCGCCGCGGTCATGGTCGGGCACGACGGCCATCGCGGCTGGGTCTACTACCTCGCGACCGATCCGACGCAGCGCCGATCGGGTCACGGCCGCTGGATCATGCGCGCGGCGGAACGCTGGGTGACCCAGCGCGGCGTGCCGAAGCTGCAGCTCATGGTCCGCGCATCCAATACCCAGGTGATCGGCTTCTACCAGAACATCGGCTACGTGGTGGAACCGCGCGAGGTCCTGGCCAAGCGGCTCGACGGCAAGGTGGTGCAGATGGGCGGCCAGCCCAGCACCGAACCCGTCACCATCACCTACCTGGAGATGACTGAGCGGCCGAAGCTGCCCCGGATCGATCCGGCCGGGCACCACCGACTGGCGCTGCTGCGCGCGCACCCGCCGAGCCTGAACTTCTACCGTTACCTCTACGACGCTATCGGCCGCGATTGGTTCTGGACCGACCGCAAGCTGCTGAGCGATGCGCAGCTGCTGGAGATCGTCCAGGACGAGCAGGTCGAGGTCTACGTGCTCTACGCCGACGGCACGCCGGCCGGCGCCTTTGAACTCGACCGGCGCACGCCGGAGGTCATCGACCTCGCCTACTTCGGCATCATGCCGGACTTCATCGGCCAACGTTTCGGGCCGTACCTGCTGGGCGAGGCGCTGGACACGATGTGGCGATACGGCCCCAAGCGGGTCACGGTGAATACCTGCACGCTCGACCACCCCAAGGCGCTGGGCCTGTACCAGCGCTTCGGCTACGAGGTCATCGGCCGGCGGACCGTCTCCGACCCCTGGCAACGCGGCGAAGCGGAAAGCGACGACTGAGCGCCAGGGCCGTCATGACTGGCCCGACATCTTCGCGTGGGTAGTCGGGTAACGCCCGCTGCAGTTCGGTTGCGCCCTTCGAGGCCCGCGCCAGTCGTTTGACGCCTTTGCAAGCTCAGGGACGTGGATGGCCCGGACAAGCCGGGCCATGACGGTACTGATTGATATCCAACCAATGTCGTCATGCCCCGGCTTGTCCGGGGTATCCACGTCCAGGCGCCTGGCCACGCGCTGGCCATGCGGCTGCAGACGTCAGTGCGACAGGATCTGGCTCAGGAACAGCTTGGTCCGGTCGCTCTTCGGGTTGTTGAAGAACTCTTCCGGCTCGTTCTGCTCGACGATCTCGCCGGCGTC
>CAZVLI010000066.1:6393-10317 GCA_964627965.1 uncultured Rhodospirillales bacterium | reverse complement strand
TGATGATGCCCAGCATCACCAGCGCCCCCGTAGCCACCTTGGAGGCGAAGAAGTCCTTCAGGAAACGGCGGAACGGCGTGTCGATCCGCGCCGCCTCGCGTTCGGCCAGTTCGATGCGTTCGGCGGTGACGGTCATGCCTTCACGTCCCTCAGCCTGACGCGCGGATCGAGCACCGAGTAGAGGATGTCGACCACGAGGTTGATGACGATGAACATCATCACGGTTATCAGCAGGTAGGCGACCACCACCGGCCGGTCGAGCAGCTGGATCGAGTCGATGATCAGCTTGCCCATGCCGGGCCACGCGAACACGGTTTCGGTCACCACCGAGAAGGCGATCAGGCCGCCGAACTCAAGGCCCAGCACCGTCACCACCGGGATCATGATGTTCTTGGCCAAGTGCACCAGCACGATACGGCCAGGCTTCAGGCCCTTGGCGCGGGCGAACTTGATGTAGTCCTGGTGCACGACTTCGCGCGTGCCGGCGCGGGCCAGGCGGATCACGAGCGAGATCTTGAACAGCGCCAAATTGACGGCCGGCAGCAGTAGGTGCCCGAGACCGTCCAGCGTCAGGAAGCTCCAATGCACGCCGAATATCTCGACCGTGTCGCCACGCCCGAAGGACGGCAGCCAGCCCAGCATCACCGCGAAGATCATGATGAACATCAGCCCGACCCAGAAGGTCGGCAGCGAGAAGCCGAGGATGGAGCCGGCCATGATGGTCTTGCCGGCCAGCGAATCCGGCCGCAGCCCGGCCCACACGCCGAGCGGGATGCCGAACACGATGGCCATCAGCAGCGCGGCGACTGCCAGTTCCATCGTCGCCGGCAGGCGCTGCATGATCAGTTTGATGGCGGGTTCGGCGTGGATGAACGACTTACCGAAGTCGCCCTGCGCGACGCCACCGAGGAACAGCCAGTATTGCTCCCACACCGGCTTGTCGAGCCCGAACTCGGCGATCGAGCGGGCAATCTCCGCCTGCGTCGCTTCCGGGCTCACCAGCATGTCGATCGGGTTGCCGATGACGTTGACGCCACAGAACACGATCACCGACATCACCAGCAGCACCACGATGGACTGCAGCAGGCGTCGGATGATGTAGACCGTCATCGGCTATTACCCGTAAGCGTCGCGGCCGGCGGATCGCGCCGCCGGCCGCTTGCCTTGTCTACTTACGCACGATGTCCTGCGTCAGCGTCAGCTCGTCGGCGCGGGCCTTGTAGACCAGCCCCTTCTTCCCGGCCCAGACGTTGACCTGATAGTGCAGCGGGATGATGCCGACATCGCCGATCGCCATGTCAGTGGCCTGGATGATCAGCGCCTTGCGCGCCTCCTCGTCGACCGTGGCCAGGCCCTTCTCGATGATCTCGTCGACCTTGGCGTTGGAGTAACGGCCACGGTTCGACGGCCCGAAGCCGCGCTCCTTGTCGTAGGTGTGCAGCAGCGAGCGCAGCGGCGACAGCGGCTCGCCCGAGCCCGAGCCCCAGCCCACCAGAATGAAGCTGAACTCCGGCGTCTTGTTCGGCCCGCCGCGCGACGCACGGCTGAAGTAGACCGACCGCGGCATCGTCTCCACCGAGGTCTTCACGCCGATGGCCGACAGCATCTGACCGATCGCCTCGGCGATCTTGGCGTCGTTCACGTAGCGGTCGTTAGGCCCGTGCAGGGTGAGCTGGAAGCCGTCCGGATAGCCGGCCTCGGCCAGCATCGCCTTGGCACCCTTCGGGTCGTACTTCACCACCGGCAGGTTCGGGCTGGTGGCGAAGAAACCGTCGGGCAGCAACTGGCCGGCCGGAATGGCGACGCCTTCCATCACCCGCTCGACGATGGCCGGGCGGTTGATCGCCATCGACAGCGCCTGACGCACTTTCAGCTTCTTCAGCGGGTTGGCGATGTCACCGCCGTCCTTGGCCTTCACGAAGGGCGAGTTGTCGCGGTCGTGGTCCAGGTGCAGGTAGATCACCCGGCTCGACACCGAGCGGCTCACCGCCAGGTTCTCGTCTTTCTCGATCCGCGCCAGGTCGGCGGTCGGCACGAACTCGATGAAGTCGACGTCGCCGGCGAGCAGCGCCGCGACGCGCGACGGGCCGGACTTGATCGGCTTCAAAGTGACCTTCGACCACTGCGGCTTCTCGCCCCAGTAGTCGTCGTTGCGGACCAGCACGATCCGGTCGCCCGGCACGTACTCGCCGAACTTGAACGGGCCGGTGCCGATCGTGACCTTGCCGGAATTGTAGTCGGCCGTGGTCGCGCCCTCGCCGTTCTTCTTCGACACGATGGTCACGCCGGCCAGGTCGTTCGCCATCAGCGGGAACGGCTTCTCGGTCGAGATATGGACCGTGAAGTCGTCGATCTTCTTGACCGTCTTGCCCTTGGTGAAGATGCCGAAGCTGGACGGGCTGTTCGGCACGTTGCCGGCCCGCTCCAGCGTGAACACCACGTCGTCGGCGGTGAACGGGCTGCCGTCGTGGAACTTCACGCCCTGGCGCAGCTTGAATTCCCAGGTGGTGTCGTCGATCGGCTTCCACGACGTCGCCAGGCCCGGATGCAGCCGGATCTTGTCGTCGGTGCGGATCAGCGCCTCGAAGATCTGGCGCGCCACGCCGTTGTTCGGCGACAGGTTGTGGTAGTGCGGGTCGACCGACGACGGCTCGGACGCCAGGCCGACGACCAGCTCGGCCTTCTCGTGCCCGGCGGCCAGCGCCTGTCCCGCCACGAACGTGGCCAGGGCTGCGCCGGCGATGACTTTATGCAGCTTCATTGCCTCAATCCCGTTCTTGCCGCGACGCCGTTGGCACCACGGTCGTTAGCAAGGCGTCATAGTGCCCACCGTCGGGCGGTGGGACAAGCGTCCATTACCAGTCAGGTGCCTTCCATTCGACACCGCTGTCGAGCGGGAAAACGGGCCGCGGCAGCCCCTTCCACTCGAACCTGTCCAGCACTGGCGAGGTCAGCCCGGCGGTGTCGACCTCGACCACCTGGTCCGGTTTGAACCACGGCGCGAAGCCGGCGCGGAAATGGCCGCGCGACTTCACCACGACGGTCCGCGCCTGTCCCGGATCGAAGCCGAAATGCTCGAAGTAGGCTGGGTCGGCGCACTGCTGACGGTTGGAGATCACCACGACGGTGGCGCCGCCGATCTTCAGCGCCGCCGCCGGTCCGATGTCGACCAGCCGGTTGGCGGTGATACCGAGCCGACCGACGAACTTCGGGCCGGCCAGCTTCACCACTTCGGCCTCGGCCGCGATGCGCTTCCCGAAGCGACTGTTGCCGGCGCGGTTGAACACGGCGTTGAAAGTGGCGCCTTCACCCAACGCGACCGCTTCCTCGGCCAGGTCTGGATCGACCATGCAGCCGAACAGCACGCCCTCGGCACCCGACTCGATCAGCGCGCCCAGCAGTTCCGTCGTGTCGCCGCCACCGCCGCCGCCAGGATTGTCGCCGGCATCGGAGTAGATCAGCGCCGGCCGCGTCGGGTCGGCCGCGTTCGCCAGCACCATGTCCACCGCGTCCTTCACCGGGGTCAGCGTGCGCTTGAACCGATCGCGCTGCGACCAGCCATACTCGGCGACCTCCTTGCACAGCGCGCGCGCCTTGGCGGCGTCGTCGCGTGCGGTGACGACGATGGCGACGCCGTTCTCCGGCGTGTCGGAGAACACGAAGCCGCCCAGCACGGAGACGTTCATGATGTCACCGGAGCACTCCGCCGAGCGTCGCTGGCCCAGCGCGATCATGTCGGCATACGGCCCCTCCGCCGTCAGCAGCGTCACCGACGGCGGCGTGATCGGCAGGCGGATGAAGGCCGACGTCGGCGCCGCCTGCCCGGCCAGGATCACGCGCATGTGCAGTGCGGCCTCCTGCCCACGCTGCACCATGTCGACATGCGGGTTGGTGAGATAGCCGATCAACATGGTCGACGCCTCG
>CAZVLI010000066.1:0-6383 GCA_964627965.1 uncultured Rhodospirillales bacterium | reverse complement strand
CCATACGCTCGGAGATGTTGGCATGCAGGTCGAGTGTCACCAGGATCGGTACGTCCGGCCCGACCACCGCGCGGATCGCCGCCATCATCTCGCCATCCGGATCGGTCGAGCCGGTCGAGGTCATCGCCCCATGGTTGGCCAGGAACACCCCATCGACCGGCCCCGCCGTCTTCAGCATCTCCACCGTCTTGTGCAGCGTGCGCTCGAAGAAGTCGTGGTCGATCGGCCCGTAGGGCTGCGTCGCGGCGAACACCAGCGGCACCGGCTCCCACGGGCCGGTCGCGTTCATCGTCTGCACGAAGCTCGACATCTCGCGCGGCATCGGCGACGGGTCGGCCGTCGCCACGTCGACAATCTCCTGTCCCTCCAGATAGATGCGCTTGCGGAACTCGGCCTCGTCGGCGACGGGCGCGAAGGCGTTGCTCTCCAGCATGATGCCGGCGAGCGCGATACGGGGCGTGGACATGCGGCGACCTCTCGTCTGTTGCCGCCATCTTGAGCGATTGCACCCGAACCCGCGAGCCCACATCATGTGGGCAACATGGACGATGTGCTGAAAATCGAACGGCCGGCGGGCGCGCCGGCGCCGGTGGTGTTCGACTCGCCGCATTCTGGCCGGCACTTTCCGGCCGACGCCGGCGCGGAGCTAGACGTCGCGCGGCTCGGCATCGGCGTCGACCGGCTGGTGGACGAGCTCTTCGCCGATGCCCCCCAGCACGGCGCGGTCCTGATCGCCGCGCAATTCTCGCGTGCCTATATCGACCCCAACCGGCACGAGAACGATCTCGACCCGGACATGCTGGACGAGCCCTGGCCGCAGCCGCTGAAGCCCACCGCCTCGACCAAGCGCGGCCGCGGCCTGATCTGGCGCTATACCGGCAAGGGCGAGGCGATCTACGGCGAGCGGCGCCTGGGCAGCCGCGAGATCCGCCGGCGGATCGAAACCTACTGGCGTCCCTATCACGACACGCTGGCCGAGGCGCTGGACGACCTGCACGCCAACTTCGGCGCGGTCTGGCACGTGAACTGCCATTCAATGGGCTCGATCGGCCGCAAGAAGCATCCCGACCCGGGCCGGCAACGCGCCGACTTCACCATCTCCGACCGCGACGGCAGCACCTGCGACGCAGCCTTCCTCGATCACGTCGGTCGTGGCCTGCGCGAGATGGGCTATTCGGTGGCGATCAACGACCCCTATCGCGGCATGGAACTGATCCGCCGCCATGGCCGGCCGCACCACGACCGCCACAGCGTGCAGATCGAGATCAACCGCCGCCTCTACCTGGACGAGAAGACCATGCGCCGGCACGACGGTTTCGAGAGCTTGCGCGGCGACCTCTCGCGACTGGCCGCGATGATCTGCGACTTCGCGCGCGACGCCAGCCGGGCGCCGGCCGCGTGAGCGCCATTCTTCCGCCTTTTGCCAACAGCTATGTCGAGGCGCGCAAGCTGTTCCTCGCGGCGGCGCAGGCCGCCGGAGCCGAGATCGAGACGCATCGCCATCCCCTGCCCGGCCCGCACGGGGCGCCGCTCTACACCGACTTCGCCTGGCTCGGACCGGCCGACGCGCGCCGCGTGATGCTGACCTGCTCCGGCACGCATGGCGTGGAAGGCTATTGCGGCTCCGGCTGTCAGGTCGCGTGGTTGCAGAGCGACGCGGCGAAGGAGCTCCCGCGCGGTACGGCAGTGCTGCTCGTGCACGCGATCAACCCGTTCGGCTTTGCCTGGGACCGGCGCGTCAACGAGGACAATGTCGACATCAACCGCAATTTCGTCGACCACGCCGCCCCGCCAAAGAACGAACTCTGGCCGGAGTTGGCCGACGCGCTGACGCCGCACGAGTGGGACGACGGCGCACGCAAGGTGATGGGCGTGGCGATCAACCTGTTCATCGAGCGCCATGACCACCGCGCCTACATCACCGCCGCCTCGTCGGGACAGTTCACCCATGCCGACGGCATCTTCTATGGCGGCGCCGCGCCGGTCTGGTCCAACCGCATCCTCGACGACTACACGCGCCGCAAGCTGGGCCACGTGAAGCGGCTGGCGGTGATCGACTTCCACACCGGGCTCGGCCCGCGCGGCTACGGCGAGCTGATCTGCCGCCACCCGACCGACAGCGAGGCGCTGGCCCGGGCACGGCGCTGGTACGGCAACGGCGTCACCTCGCCGGCCGCGGGCGAGAGCGGCTCGCCGGTGATCGACGGCAACCTGCGCATGGCCTTCGTCGGCTGGCTGCCCGACGCCGAGGTCACGTCGGTCGCCATCGAGTACGGCACCTATCCGGAGGACAAGGTGTTCAACGCCCTGGTCGCTGACAACTGGCTGCACCTGCACGGCGACATGACCACGCGCAAGGGCCGCGCCATCAAGGCGGACATCCGCGAGATGTTCTATCCCGACGCCGACGACTGGCGCGAGGCAGTGCTGGAACGCGCCGCGCAGGTCCAGGCCCGCGCCATCGAAGGGCTCACCACGGCGGACAGTTGAGGAGGTCGAGATGGTCGAAGGTCATTGCCTGTGCGGCGACGTCCGCTGGGAGAGCGACGGACCGATCCTGTGGCAGGGCTACTGCCACTGCGAGAGCTGCCGACGGTCGACGGCATCGCCCGTCGGTGCCTTCGTCGGCCTGGCCAGCGATGGCTGTCGATTTCCGGGCACCAAGCCGGCGGTCTTCGAGTCGTCGCCCGGCACGCATCGGCATTTCTGCGCCCGCTGCGGCTCGCCCATCGCCTACGAGTCCGACAAGTTTCCGGGCGAACTGCACTTCTATGCCGCGACCCTGAACGATCCCGCGACGTACGCCCCCACCTTCCACGTCCACGCCAGCGAGCGCCTACCGTGGTTCGACACGGTCGACGACCTGCCACGGTTCCGTGCGACCACATCGGGCGAGAAACTGGACCAATAAGAGAAGCGTCATGCCAGCGGAGGCTGGCATCCGGAGAAGACGGATATCGCCGTCGACGGCTTCTACTCAGTCTGGATTCCCGCCTTCGCGGGAATGACGACTGGTCAGGGAATGAACTGCTCGTTGAGGATGCGTTCTTCGAGATTGTGCTCGGGGTCGAACATGATCTGGATGGTGATGTCGCGGGCTTCCTCGACGTTTACCTCGACCACGTCGCGAACCTCGGCCGCATCGGCCACTGCGCTCACCGGACGCTTGAAGTTCTCCAGGATCTCGAACTTCACGTGCGCCTCGCGCGGCAGCAGCGCGCCGCGCCAGCGCCGCGGGCGGAAGGCGCTGATCGGGGTCAGCGCCAGCACCCCGGCGTTGACCGGCAGGATCGGCCCGTGCGCGGACAGGTTATAGGCGGTCGAGCCGGCCGGCGTCGCCACCAGCAGGCCGTCGCAGATCACCTCGGCGACCCGCACCCGGCCGTCGATGGAAACCCGGATCTTCGCCGCCTGGCGGGTCTGGCGCAGCAACGAGACCTCGTTGATCGCCACCGCCTGCTGCTCCATGCCGCCGTCGTTGACCGTCGTCATCCGCAGCGGATGCAGCTCCGAAGCCTGCGCCCGCGATATGCGCGCCGGCAGGTCGTCGATTTCGTAGCTGTTCATCAGGAAGCCGACCGTGCCCTTGTTCATGCCGTAGATCGGGACCGAGCGGCGCATGTGCCGGTGCATGGTCTGCAGCATGAAGCCGTCGCCGCCGAGCGCGACGATGACGTCGGCCTCGTCCGGCGCCACGAACTCGTAGCGTCCTTGCAGTTCCGCGAGCCCTTCCTGGGCACTCGGCGCGGGACTGGCGACCAGGGCCAGCTTCTGGGCCTGCGACATGTGTTTCTCGCTCCAGGATTTGACGCCGGTCCGGCGGGCATTGCGGCGCGGCTCAGTATAGCCGAACCTCGCGGGCGCGCCATGTCGCAGCGTCGCCGGAGAACCCCATGCCGTCAATTCGCCTCGCCGCCGCCCTCCTGTTCAGCCTGATCCTGGCCGCGCCTGTCGCGGCACAGGACGACAGCAAGGCGAAGAAGGATCGCCACGCGCTCTACTACTACCCGGAGGCGACCAGCAGCGAGACCTACACGGCCCGCGCCCGCACGCTCGACGACGCCAGCCGCGAGAAGCGCATCGGCTTCGTCGTCGCGCATACGCTGGGCCAGGCGCAGCGCCCCTACCCGCCGCGCTACGCCCTGTTCGCCAAGGGCGGCGAAGCGGAGAAGCTGATCCTGATTGGTCTGCACGAGGAGACCTTCCTCACGCTCTATCGCGCCCGCGCCGTGCTGGCGCAGATGACGGCGCTGGCGCGTAGCTCCGATTTGTTCCGGACGCTGGCGGTGGAGGACTACTTCACCTTCTTCGATCTGCTGAAGATGCTCGGCTTCACCCAGATCACGGTGTCCGACGGCGACACCTATGCGCACCAGGTGACCATCGAATAGACGCCGCCCCAAATTGGCACAGCCGTTCCCGCTGCCTTCGGACAAGTGAAGCGTGCCGACTCGGATCACCTTCGAGATTGACGGTGATGACCCGCACACGACGCCTATCCTCAAACTCAGGCAAAATATGAGATGGTCGAACTATATATATGGTTATCATAGCTAATTAGAGTTATCTCACTTATTAATTATTCCATAACCAAGAGTTGGCACGGCGCCTGCAATACCTCCCTCGACCAAGCCTCAAACGGGGGAACCGAAGATGGCCCGCAACCACGACGAATTCGACTACGACAGCACCGAGGACGAGCGCCTGCTGCTGGAACTGGACGACCTGGATCAGGACGAGCTCGACTGCCTCGCCGTGCTGTCGGTGCACAACGAGAGCTTCGGCCGATCGCTGCGCGACGACTACTGATCTAGCTCTGGATTAGCAGCCGGCGGGCGCCCGTCGGCTTCGCGTGACTGTGTAGGGGCTCGTTAGCCGCCCGTCACGCTCATGTGCCGCCCCACCGCCGGGCGTTCGTTACGGCGGTCGATCACGAAGTCATGCCCCTTGGGCTTGCGGCCGATCGCCTCGTCGATGGCCGCGTCGAGCAAGCCGTCATCGTCGCTGGCCCGCAGCGGCGCCCGAAGATCGGCGGCGTCTTCCTGTCCCAGACACATGTAGAGCGTGCCCGTGCAGGTCAGCCGGACCCGGTTGCACGATTCGCAGAAATTGTGCGTCAGCGGCGTGATGAAGCCGAGCCGGCCGCCGGTTTCCCGTACGCGCACGTACCGCGCGGGCCCGCCGGTCTGGTAATCGATATCCTCCAGCGTCCAGCGCTCCTGCAGCCGTCCGCGCACCAGCGACAGCGGCAGGTACTGGTCGGTGCGATCGCCATCGATGTCACCCAGCGGCATGGTCTCGATCAGCGTCAGGTCGAAGCCACGCTCGCCGCACCAAGCGACCATGTCGTCGATCTCGTGCTCGTTCACGCCCTTGAGCGCCACCGCGTTGACCTTCACCTTCAGCCCTGCGGCCTGCGCCGCGTCGAGCCCGGCCATCACCTTGTCGAGCTTGCCCCAGCGCGTGATGCGCAGGAACTTGTCCGGGTCCAGCGTGTCGATCGACACGTTCACCCGCCGCACGCCGGCGGCGTACAGCTGATCCGCGAAACGCGAGAGCTGGCTACCGTTGGTGGTGAGGGTGAGCTCCTCCAGCCCGCCACCGTCCAGCAGCGTGCCGAGGCTGTTGATCAAGGTCATGATGTCGCGCCGCACCAGCGGCTCGCCGCCGGTCAGCCGCAGCTTCTTCACGCCACGGCGCACGAAGGCGCGGCATAGCCGATCCAGCTCCTCCAGGCTCAGCACTTCGGCCTTCGGCAGGAAGGTCATGTCTTCCGCCATGCAGTAGACGCAGCGGAAGTCACAGCGGTCGGTGACCGACACGCGCAGATAGCTGACCGCCCGCCCGAAGGGGTCGATCATCTCGGCGTCCGGCGACACGATGTCGGAAGCTTGCGTGGCCATGACTGAAATGTAGTCGCGGAAGCCCCGCGATACCAGCCGGCAGGGCGATCAGGCGCTCAGCAGGCCTTCCAGACTGGCCAGAGCCGCGTTGTAGTCCTCGTCGCGCGCCCACCGGGCCACCACGGCCTGTGCCGCCTCGCGACTGGTCGCGTCATAGAACTTCACCAGCCGGCGCAGGCCGACCTGGTCGAGCTCCTCGCCGTTGTTCAGGGCCTTGCGTGTCAGGCGATAGACGCTGACGAAGGCCGCCCGGTCGATGCCGATGGCACCGCACGCCACCGCCAGCCCTTCCCCGCCCGGCTCGTAGACGATACGGCGGGTGACGATAGCCGGCATGTCGGTGAGCTTGGAGAGCGCCAGCTCGAACAGCGTGACCTGTCCCTGGCTCAGCGACTTGATGACAAAACGCGGGGTCAACTCGCCGGCGCTGTGCAGCTTGTCGACCAGCCGCTGCGCCGCCGACACCGCCGCCTCGCTAGG
>CAZVLI010000065.1:0-10326 GCA_964627965.1 uncultured Rhodospirillales bacterium | reverse complement strand
CCCCGGCACCGGGCTGCCAAGGTCGACCTCGGTGCCGGTCGGGTTGTGCGCATGGCGCAGCGACGGGTGGATGTTGAGCAGGTCCTTGCGCACGCCCCAGTTGACCCAGATCACCGGCAGGCTCGCGCTCCGGAACGCCCCGACCAGCGCCTTCAAGGGCTCGATCGGGGCGCGGTTGGGGCTGACGTCGATGCCGCGGCTATCCATCCAGCCGCCCTCGGTGCAGAAGTCGTTCTGCATGTCGACGATCAGCAGCGCCGACTTGTTGGCGTCGACGACGATGTCCTGCGGCTCGGCATCGATCGCCAGCGGCTTGGGCGCCGCCACAGGCCGCGTCATGTCGACGCGGTCCGGAGTGACGGCCCAGGACTCCCCCGGGGAGGCGCCCTGGACCTTGGCGTTGTGAGACTTGTCGGGTTCCGACATGGCGCGCTCCCCGATCGTGGCTCAGTTGGTGGAGCCGATGACGCCTTCGACGAGGAAGTCCATGGTCTCGATCTGCTCCATGGTCAGCTTCACGCCCTCGGCGGCCACGACGGTACCGTCCTGCTTCACGACCGGGCCGGTCCACACCACCTTCTTGCCGGCGATGATGTCGTCCTTCAATGCCAGCACCTTAGCCTGCACGTCGGCGGGCACCGCCTTGCCGAAGGGGTCGAGCTTGGCGTTGCCGCTGGCAAGGTCGCCGCGAACGTGGGTCGGCTTCCAGGTGCCGGCGTCGATCTGCTTCACCAGGTCGAGCATCATCGGACCCCAGTCCCACGACACGCCGGTCAGCCACGCGTTGGGCGTACGGTCGGCGATGTTCACGTCCTTGCCGATGATGTAGATGCCGCGCTTTTCGGCGGTCTGCGCGATGGTGATCGGCGAGTCGACCTGCTCGGCGATCACGTCGATACCCTGGTCGGCGAAGGCATTGGTCGCCTCGGCCTCCTTCTGCGGCTCCCACCAGCCGCCGGTCCACACGACCGTGGTGGTCGCCTTCGGGTTCACCGATTGCGCGCCCAGTGTGAACGCGTTGATCGAGCGCAGCAGCTGCGGGATCTGGAAGGCGCCGACGAAGCCGAGCTTGCCGGTCTTCGATACCGAGCCGGCGACCACGCCCGCCAGGTACATGCCATCGTCGGAGTCGGCCCAGTAGGTTCCGACATTGTCGGACGTCTTCAGGCCGCCGGCGTGCAGGAAGGCCACTTCGGGATACTTCTTGCCGACCTTGATCGCGTGATCGAGGTAGCCGTAGCTGGTTGCGAAGATGATCTTGTGGCCGCTGTTGATCAGCCGTTCCATCACCCGCTCGACCTCGGCCGACTCCGGGATGGCCTCGAACGCCGTGGTCTCGACGCCGGGCAGCTTCTCCTCGACGTAGATGCGGCCGAGGTCCATCGACATGTTGTAGCCGTAGTCGGCCGCCGGTCCGACGTAGATGAATCCGATTTTGTCGGCCGCTGTCGCGGCGGCTGTCGCGCCCAGTCCTACCACTGCTGCCGCTACCAGTCGCTTCAAGAACCGCATGCCCGTCTCCCTGGCGATAAGTAAGTCATCGTTTACTTACTTCCAAGAAACGTGCCAGCGGCCGCGATTTCGCGATGGGCCCGAAAATCAGCCGGTTAACGGGCGACGGCGGCGTTCGGGCAGGGCGCAGATGCCGCGCGAACGGTCACTCTGCCGCTGCGTCGCCCAAGTTTTCGGCATCCGGTAGCAGGTACGCCGCGAGCATCTCCCGCGCCATGCGTCGGTGGGTGCGACGCCACGACGGCCGTTTCAGATCCTGGCTGAAGATCACCGACAGCGTGGGGCCGTTCGAAAGGTGGAAGTAGCTGAGCCCGACGAAAAGAACATAGAGCTGCAGCGGGTCGATACCGGCGGCGACCGTGCCATTGGCGGCGCCGCGACGCAGGAGGTTTGCGATCAGGTCGAGCACCGGTGACGAGATCACCGGCGTCGCCTGCGAGCGCTTCAGGTAGGCCGCATCGATCAGGTTCTCGCCGGACAGCAGCTTGACCAGCTTCGGGTGCCGCTCGAAGTGGTCGTAGGTGAAGTCGAACAGTTGCAGCAGGCCCTCGTAAGGCGGCACCGCCGCGACGTCGATGTTCAACTCCTCGCGGCGCAGTTCGCCCAGCACATGCTCCAGCACGGCGACGTAGAGCCCGGCCTTGTCGCCGAAGTAGTGGTAGATCATCCGCGTGTTGGCGCGTGCGGCGGTGGCGATACGATCGATCCGGCCGCCGCTGAAGCCATGCGCGGAGAACTCGTTCACCGCCGCCATCAAGATGCGCTTGCGGGTTTCCGCCGGGTTCCGGCGGCGTGGTTCCGTCATCTCGGGCTAGCTCTCGTGCAGCGGATGTGCCGGCAGTCGGTGCTAGCCGCAGGGCCTAGCGGATATCAAGGCTTTTGTGCTCGGGATCGCGCCGGCCGGCAGCCGATGACGTCAGCGCTGCACCTGCTCTTCCATCCACTTTCGGAGCTTGTAGGCGGTCGTCGTCGTGTCGACGTCGACGTCCTGGAACCTGATCGGCGCGCTGTCGGCGATCGTGTTCTTCAACTTCACCTCGTGCGCCAGCCCGAGCGGCAGGTAGCCGGCCTCCAACGAAGCCTGGCCGGGCCGTAGGCCGCCGGTGACGGTATAGCCGCCTTCGCCGTCCAGTATCTCGCCAGCGGCCAGGTCGCGCTTGGCGATGGCCACGACATCGCCGTTGAACGTCGTCGCCGCGCCGGTGGGCTCGCCGCGCAGGCCGACCGATGCCACCGAGATCGGCAACTCCAGGCCGATCAGATGCCAGCGCTTGTAAAGCGACGTGTAGCGCCCGCTCGCATCGGTCTTCACGGTGTACTCGTGGAAGCAGTTGCGCACGTACTCCGTGTCGCCCTCGAACACCACCCAGACGCCCTGGCGGATGTCGTAGGGGACAGGGTCGCCATCGCGGGTCAGCGAAGACGCGACCTCGACCATGCCGGCGTGGTCGAGATGACCGCCTGCGGACTTCGGCCGCATGATGGTGGCCAGGTCCTCCGCGCCGCCGACGGGGAACTGCAGCCCTTCGGCCGGGACATCCAGGCCGGTGACGTTGGCGATGGCCGCGGACTCGATGGCGGGTTTCGATCCGTCCAGGAACGAGTTGAACATCTTCGGGTTGAGCCGCCCGCGTTCGGCCTCCTCGCGGTTGACGCCCCAGTGGTCCCACACCGTCTCGGGCGTGGACTTGCGGAACGCTGGCAGCCATTTGTGCCCGCGGCCGGCCGCGATGACGTTGAAGCCGCAGGTGCGCGCCCAGTCTACCAGATCGCAGGTCAACGCCGGCTGGTCGCCATAGGCCATGGAGTAGATCACGCCGGCCTGCGCCGCCTTGGCGGCCAGCGCGTAGCCGCAGAACGCGTCGGCCTCGACCGTCACGTTGATGACGTGCTTGCCGTTGCGGAAGGCTTCGAGGATGTGGTCGATCGCCGCGACGGGGGCGCCCGTGCACTCGATGACGATATCGATGCGCGGATGCGAGACCAGGCTCCGCCAGTCGTCGCTGACATGGGTGGCGCCGGTCTGCGCGGCGCTGTCCAGGGACGCGGCGGCGAAGCGGTCGGGCGACCAGCCGACGAAGGCCATGTTCGAGCGGGCATTGTCCGGCGACAGGTCGGCCACGCCAATCAGGTGGATGCCTTCGAGCTTCAGCACCTGTGACAGGAACATCGATCCGAACTTGCCGGCGCCGATCATGCCCACACGGATCGGATCGCCTTGCGCGGCACGCATCTTCAGCTTCGAGTACAGGTTCATAGATGCGTCCTCCGTGCGCGTCCGCGCCAACTGTTGCAGACGACGTGTCTTGTTGCGTTATGGCGCAAGTCGTCTCTGAGCGCGCGCCAGACGGCACGGGTTGAGACGACCAACGGGTCGCCTACGCGCCCTCGCGCCGTGCCTCGTCGTGTAGCAGTTCTATCGGGAGAGGTCAGCCTGCGGTCGGCATTGCGGTCGCAGGCGTGCAGACCGAGCCGAGATGCTCGCGGAAAGCCGGCGTGCGGGAGGGGGCTACTCTTTGACGTGAGTGCTGGCCGCGGACGCGCTGCCGAGGTTGCGATACTGGCTTGAGAAGAAGACGAGCGGTTCCGCGTCGATGTAGCTGCAGTTCCGCACGGTACTGATGAGCAGCGTGTGATCCGCCACCTGCAGCGACTGCGACAGGATGCAGTCGAAGTAGGCGATGGCGTCGGTCAGCTTGGGGCCGCCATCGACATCGTCGAACGCCGGCACGAGGCCCGGCACCGCTCGACCGGAGAAATGGTCGGACAGGTGCCTCGACGAGGCCGGCAGGACGTTGATCGCGAAACGCTCGCTCACGGCGATCGCCGACAGCGTCCGGCCATTCGCCAGCGACACGAGCACGGTGGGTGGTGACAAGCTGATTGACGTGAAGCTGTTCGCCGTCATGCCGACGACCTGGCCGTCGCTGCGGCGGGCGGCGATCACGGTAACGCCGGTGGTAAAACGCGAGACGGCATTGCGGAACGCGGCCGGGCTCGCCTGCCTGCTCACCTTCGCCTCCGTCGGACGGTGTGCGTCTCGGCGCCGGGTGTCGAACCTCTGCCCGGTCACTCGGCCGCTTGTGCCGAGGCGTGACGCTCGATCCAGGCGCGGATGCGGGCGGCGGAGCTCAGATTGTCCCATTGCCGTTCAGGCCAGTTGAAGTTCTCGGTGAACTCGTCGCACAGCGCCTTGTTCTGGCTCATCGCACCCAGGAGCATCTGCACCTCTTCCGACGGCGGTGGCATCATCAGGTTGGTCCAGCGAGCCGCGGCCAGGCATCTGTCGTTGCGTGCCATGTCGGCGCGCTCGATGAAACGACGGTCGAGGACCGGTGCCTTGACGATCTCCTCGCCCAGCTTGAAGGCCGACCACGACGCGATGTTTGCGCCCTGCCCATTCACGGGGTCGAGTGTGACGTGCGTATCGCCGACCGCGACCGCGAACTTGCCGTTGTCGAACGCCACGGAGGTCTTGCGCACGGTCGGCACGACGCCGCCCTGTAGCGAGTCTTGCGGCTGGCACAGGTCGAACCGCGTCGTGTCGATGCGGTTGTAGACGGCGGGGTGGAACTTCTCCAGCGCATCGAGGATGACCTGGCGATAGGCCGCCGGATCGTCTTCGTACTTCGTGGTGACGGTCGCCTCCAGCTCGGTCCCCGGCACGTTCTCCAGCAGCAAGGCCGTGCCGATACCGTCGAAGGTGATGGTCGGGATGACGATCAGCTCGCCCATGCCCGGCGTCAGCGACAGCGTGACGTTCATCGGATCGGGATGCGCGACGCCGGTATAGAGCCCCACGCTCAGCCGCCGCTGCGGCTGCTGGAACGGGCACTCCGCCGGGTCGTGGTCGAACATCGCGCCCAGCGGGCCCTTGCCCATCGCCACGACCAGCAGATCGAAGCGATCCACGAGCGGCTGGATGTCGTCTTCCTCGATGCGCCGGTACTCGATGCTGCCGCCGCGATCGGTGAAGTCGTTCATCAGGGCCGGCAGGTAGATGCGGTAGTCCACTGCCCGCGAGGGCTTCGCGAAGTGGCCGGCGAAGTTGAGCGGCGTGTCGGGAATGTTCAGCCAGTGGTCGTGGTAGTGATAGTGCTGCTTCGGATCGGTCCAGTGGTTCACCCCGAGCGCGGTTTCGCGCTCCAGCGTCGTGTTGTGATGAGCCACGGTATTGGGCAGCCGGGCATCGCGGTAGTCGTCAGGCTCGCGGTCGGTGATGATGGTGGCGTCGACCCCGCGCTGCTGCAGATAAAGCGCTAGGTGCAGGCCGGCGATGCCCGCGCCGACGATGCCGATTTTATGCATTTGGCTTCCCTCCCGTCGTTGGGCGGTAGGTTATTGAAAGCCAATTACATCAAGAACAGCATATTTCGGATAACATACATTCCGACAAGGAATGAATATGGACCGTTTGGACTGCCTCGAAGCCTTCGTGCACGTCATGGAATGCGGCAGCTTCTCCGCCGCGGGCAGGCGGTTGGGCGCCAGTCAGCCGACCGTCAGCAAGCGCATCGCGCATCTGGAGCGCACTCTCGGTACGACGCTGTTCCTGCGGACGACGCGAAGCCTGTCGGCGACGGAGGAGGCGCGGCGGGTCTACGAACAGGCACGCGACATTCTCGAAGCGTACAATCTGGCACACGCGGTGGCGCGCAACGCACAGCCGGAACCTACGGGCACGCTGACGATCAGTGCGCCGACGTCGTTCGGGCGGCACCGGCTGATGCCGATCGCGTCCGAGTTCTTGCAGCTTCATCCGGAGGTGTCCCTCGACGTCCGGCTGTCGGAGCGTTGGGTGAGCCTCGTCGAGGCGGGCGTCGAGCTGGCGCTTCAGATCGGCGATCTCGCCAGCAGCTCGCATCGCGCCCGCGCGTTGGGCCGCGTCCGTCGCTATGCGGTGGCGAGCCCGCGATACCTGCACGACCGCCCGATGCCGAACGACCCCGGTGAGCTGGCCCATCATCTCTGCATCGGCGATCCCCGCTTTGGCGCGCCGCCAAGCTGGGTGTTCGAAGGCGAGCACGGGCGGCACGTCGTCAACGTGGAGTACAAGATCAAGCTGGATGATGCAGATGCGCTTCAGGCCGCTGTCTTCGAGGGCCTGGGCATCGCCATCCTGCCGAGCTGGCTGGTGCGGCCGGCGCTGGACGCCGGTGAACTGGAGATCGTTCTGCCTGACTACACGGTGCCAAGCTTGCCGCTGAGCGCCGTCTATCCCGATCCGGGCACGCTTTCACTGCGTGCACGCCGGTTCCTCGACTTCCTGGCGGAACGTCGACGCGCACTCCTCTAGCGAAGCGGCCCGGCGGACGAAGGCTCGCGTCGCAATCGCTAGAACACAACCTCGACCACGTACGGACCCTTGGTGTCGAGGCCGGTCTGGAACGCGGCGGCCAGATCTTCCAGACGCTCGACCCGGCGGCCGTCCACGCCCATGCCCTTGGCCAGCGCCACCCAGTCCAGGTCAGGGCGGTCGAGAGACAGCATGTCGATCGCCCGCGGACCGGGGTTCTGAACGCCGACATTGGTGAGCTCGCCGCGCAGGATACGGTAGCTCCGGTTGGCGAACACCAAGATGGTCACATCGAGATTCTCGCGCGCCATCGTCCATAGTCCCTGCGGCGTGTACATGCCGCTGCCGTCGCCCTCCAGCACCACGACCTTGCGATCCGGACAGGCGACGGCGGCGCCGACCGCGACCGGCATGGCGTAGCCGATGGAACCACCACGGTTGTTGAGCCAGACGTGCGGCGGTGCGCCGGCGGTGAAGGGGAAGAAGCCGCGGCCGGTGGTGACCGACTCGTCGACGACGATGGCTTCTTCAGGCAGCATCGCGCCGAGCACGTGGGCGATGCCCTCCGGTGTGATCGGGCCGTCGGGCGACGCCGGCCGGTGTGGCTGGGCGATCTGTGCCGGCGTTTCGCCGAGCGCACCCACGGCGTCGGCCAACGCTTCCAGCGCGCCGGCGATGTCGTCCTCCAGCCCGGCCAGCTTCACCGGCTTGCAGTCGTCCGGCGCCAGCAGGCTTGGCTTGTCGGGATAGGCGAAGAAGGCTACCGGCGGGCGGGCGCCTACCGTCACCATCGTCTCGTAGCCGTCGAGCACGGCGCGGGCCTGGTCGACGACATAGGGAATGCGATCGACCTGCACCCGACCGGCGCCGCGATCCAGCCGCGCGTTGGCACCTTCGGTCATCAGCGCACAGCCGGTCTTGGCCGCGATGCGTCCGGCCATCGCCAGGGCATCGGCGCGCAATGCGTCGCCGCCCAGCAGGATCAGCTTCTTGCCCGGCGGCGGCGTCGACGGTCTCGCCGGACACCGTCGGACGCGGTGCCGGCTCGCGCGCGGCGATCGGCTCGTTGGCCTCGTTCCAGGCGGTGTCGGCGGGCAGGATCAGGGTCGCGATCTGACCCGGCGCGGTCCGCGCGGCCTCGATCGCGGCGGCGCCGTCGGCGGCGATGTCCTTGGCCGACGGCGAGGTCTTCACCCAGTGCGAGATCGGCCGCGCCAGCCCCTCGATGTCGGCGGTCAGCGGAGCGTCGTAGGCGATGTGATAGGTGGCATGCTCGCCCACCACGTTGACCACGCCGGAGTTCGCCTTGCGGGCGTTGTGCAGGTTGGCGAGGCCGTTGGCGAGGCCGGGACCGAGGTGCAGCAGGGTCGAGGCCGGCTTGCCCGACATGCGCCAGTAGCCGTCGGCCGCGCCGGTCACCACGCCCTCGAACAGGCCGAGCACGCAGCGCATGCCGGGCACCTTGTCCAGCGCGGCGACAAAATGCATCTCCGACGTGCCTGGGTTGGTGAAGCAAACATCGACCCCGCCGGCCAGCAGGGTTCGGACAAGGCTCTCGGCGCCGTTCATGCGATGATCTCTCGCTGCCGTGTTGGGGAGGTTCGGGAGCGGCGCGCCGGTGGCGCGAAATCCCACCTCGTGGTCAGGGTCGCTAGCGTATCGCCCGAGCGCCGGACCAGACAAGCGCGAGCCGCGCCGGGCGACGGTTCAGGTGCGTTCGATGGTGCCCATGCGTCCCGACTGGTAGTCGCCGACCGCCGCGACCAGTTCGTCGCGCGTGTTCATGACGAAGGGGCCGTAGCGTGCCACGGGCTCGCCGATCGGCTTGCCGCCGAGCAGGAGAAACCGCCCGCCGTCGGCGCCGGTTGACGCCGTCAGGCGGGTGCCCGGGCCGAGCAAGGCCATCTGGCCGCGCTTGACCGACGTGCCGTCTGCGCCGAGCGCGACCTCGCCTTCGAACACATAGGCGGTGAGGTTGAAGGCGCTGTCGACGGAAAGCTCGGCGTGGGCGCTCGCCTGCATGCGCCAGTCCTGCAGCACGATGGGTGTAAAGGTGCCGATCGCGGCTTCGACGCCAAAGGCCTCGCCGGCGATCACGGTAACCTCGCCGCCGCCGTCCGGCAGTGTGGCCACGGGGATGCGGTCGGCCGCGACATATTGGTAGCCGGGCGCTTCGAACTTGTGCCGCGACGGCAGGTTGACCCAGATCTGAAAACTGTGCGCGCGCCCGCCGTTCCGGCGCATTTCCGGGGACGGCAGTTCCGAATGGACGATGCCGGCGCCCGCCGTCATCCATTGCACGTCGCCGGGCCCGATGAGCTGCGTCTTACCGGTCGAATCCTCGTGCAGCTTCTCGCCCGAGAGCACGTAGGACACTGTCTGGAAGCCCCGGTGCGGGTGGTCCGGCGCGCCGAGCGCTTCGCCGGGCCCGTAGTCGACCGGTCCGACCTCGTCGACCATCAGGATCGGGTCGACCTGATCCAGGCCATGGGTCGGCACCGGGCGGCGGACCAGGAAGCCCGCGCCCTCGCGCTGCTGATGCGCGCTGACGATACGCTCGACGCGACGCTGCATCACGCCGCCGATTCGGCTCGGTTCAGGTCGCAGCTGTTCTGCATGGCGGAGGCTCCTCGGTCACAGCACGGCAATCACTGTCGCTCAATTCAATCGCCAACCGCGCGCCTCGTCTACGCGGTTGCGACGTCTGACGTGGCTGGACGACACTTCACGGTAAATGGATCGCGAGACAGAACCGGGAGGATGTCGGAATGCTGGAGACGGCGAAGTTCGAGCCAGGTGGCTATCGTTACGTGCGAGGGCCGTTTCAGTATTCCGGCGGGGTGGCGGCGGAACCCGGCTACCGCATCGAGCGCGTGCGGTTCGCCAAGCGCCCCACGGTGGAGGAAGGCTTCCGCGCCATCGAGGCGCATCTGACGGCGCGCGGCCGCCCGACCACGGCCTTCTGCGCCTGCGAGCTGCGTTCGCCGGCGCCGTTCGATGACGCCGGCTTCATTGCCTTCAACCGGGTCTATGTCGGCACGCTGGAACGCTGGGGCATTTTCGGCAACGAGGAGAACCCCGTCGCGCGTTCGAATGTCTGTCCGGAAATCGCGCCGCCGGCCGAACCCTGCTTCGAGGCCTTCAGTTACACCATGCCGGCCGAGGCGGACGCGGGCCCGAGTTTCGTCATCGCCGGTTCGGGCGAGGCCAACGAGGGCCCGGGCGACTACGCCGAGCGCACGGTCCGCCTCGGCGACCGTTCGCCGGAAGGCATGACCGAGAAGGCGCGTCACGTCCTCGGCGTGATGGAACAGCGCATGGGGGCGCTCGGCCTCGGCTGGGCGGACGCGACGACGACGCAGGTCTACACGGTGTTCGACCTGTACCCGTTCCTGGCCGACGAGATCGTCGCGCGTGGCGCCGCGGCGGCCGGCCTGACGTGGTACTACGCGCGCCCGCCGGTCGTCGGTCTCGACTACGAGATGGACGTCCGGAGCGTCTCGGTCGAGCGCGACGTC
>CAZVLI010000064.1:0-10329 GCA_964627965.1 uncultured Rhodospirillales bacterium | reverse complement strand
CATCTATGCGCATCGGCCGATCCGTCATTTCACCCGCCTCAGCCGTGGCCGGTCGCCGTCCTGGGTCAGCTCGCGCAGGCGCTCCCGACCGCGCGACAGCCGGCTCATCACGGTGCCGAGCGGGATACCCAGCACCTCGGCGACCTCGGCGTAGCTGAGGCCCTCCAAACCGACCAGCAGCACAACCTCGCGCTGCTCGACCGACAGTTCGCCCAGCGCGTCGGCCAACTCGTGCATCGCGGCGCGCGATTCCTGCGCCGCCGGCACCGACAGCCGCATGTCGTCGTCCTCCAGCGGTACGCCGGTACCGCGCCGCGCGTCGCGCCGCCGGCCGCTGATGAACTGGTTGTGCATGATCGAGAACAACCAGGGACGCAGCGGCCGGTCCGGGCTGAACAGGTGCCAACGGCTCAACGCACGCTCCAGACACTCCTGGACGAGGTCGTCGGCGTCACCGCGCGCACCCACCAGCGCCCGCGCGTAACGACGCAGGCTGGGGATGTGCTCAACGATGAGGGCTCGCTCGGTCATGGCGCCCGATTCTGCGGGCGACCCCGTGCCGCCTCGTCTCACAATCGCGTGTACGGCGCGACGGCACCATCTATTCCGACCCGTGATAGGGGAATATTGGGCCATGGGCGCGCGTATGTGCCCGGTATGCGTTCAGGCAGGCCTGAAGGGAGGCGAGGAATGAACAAGATTTGGGGTCGGATGGGCCTTGTGGCCGCAGCCGGCGGTGTCGCTGCGATGATCGCTGGCGCCGCGGTGGCGGGTGGCCATCTTCCGCACGAGAAGCGGGTGAAGGCGATGAAGGAGCTGGGCGGCCATATGGGCGCGATCGGCAAGGTCGCGAAGGGCGAGATGGCCTACAGCGCCGAGACCGTGACCCACGCGGAGGCTCTGGAGGCGGCGAGCAAGGTGCTGCTGGAATGGTTCCCCGAGGGCTCGATGGGCGGCGACGACAGCCGCGCCAAGGCCGAGATCTGGACCGACTGGGACGGCTTCAAGAAGGCCGCGATGGACTTCGAGGCCGCCGCGCCGGGTCTGGTCGCCGCCGCCAAGACCGGCGACCGGGGCCAGATCGGCGCCGCGCTGGGCGCCGTCGGCAAGACCTGCGGCGGCTGCCACAAGCCTTACCGCAAGCCGAAGAGCTGATCCCACGTCGTTGGGTTTGAGCCAGGGGCGGTCGCTCGCGCGGCCGCCCCTTTGCTATGGTGGCCGCCGATTTCTCCGACGAGGACGTGACATGGCGGACGATCTGGCGGCATTGATCGAGCACCGGTTCGGGCCGGCGGACGGCGCCGGTGCGGGCCAGCCGGCCGACGGGCCGCTGGCGCTGTTTCTCAAGCACCGCACGCACCGGCGCTACGCCGACAAGCCGGTGCCGGAGGAACTGATGCAGGCGCTACTGGCCTGCGCCTTGTCGGCACCGGCGAAGTCCGACCTGCAACAGGTCGCCATCGTGCGCGTGGAGAATCCCGACCTCCGTGCGAAGATCGGCGCGCTGATCCCGTCGATGCCGTGGATCGTGAAGGCGCCGCGATTCATGGTGTTCTGCGGCGACAGCCGGCGCATCCGCCGCATCTGCGAGCTGCGCGGCAAGCCTTTCGCCAACGACCATCTCGACGCGTTCATGAATGCCGCCACCGACACCGCCCTGGCGCTCGCGACCTTCCTGTGGGCGGCGGAGTCGGTCGGGCTCGGCTGCTGCCCGATTAGTGTCGTGCGCAACCACATCGAGGAAATCAGCGACCTGCTCGGCCTGCCCGAGCACGTCTTCCCGTACGCGGGGCTGTGCGTCGGCTATCCGGCACAGGAAGGCTGGGTCTCGATGCGCCTGCCGCCGACCACCACCGTGCACACCGACCGCTACGACGACAGCAGCCTGCCGGAAGCGCTCGACGCCTATGACGATCGCCGCAGCGCCCGGCACCAGATCCCGCCGGAGAGCCAGCGCATGGTCGACACGTACGGCGTCGCCGACCGTTACGGCTGGTCGGAGGACAAGGCGCGCCAGGTCTCCGAGCGCGAACGCGACCAGCTCGCCCGCTACCTGCGCGCGCAAGGCTTCAACCTGGACTGAGCCCCGTTGCCACTCCCCCCATCCGTCACCCCGGCCTTGAGCCGGGGTCCATGTCAGCGCCAGCACCTGTCATCGACATGGACCCCGGGTCTCCGCGCGACGCGCTACGCCCGGGGTGACGACCGAGGAAAGGCTTGAGACGAATGGCGGACATAAAGATCGAAGTCGACAACGGCGTCGTGGAGGGCGAGTGCGACGAGCGTTTCCGCCCCGTGCTGGATGCCTTCGTCGCCAATTTTCACGACCGCGACGAGGTCGGCGCGGGCCTGTGCCTCTATCTCGGTGAGGACAAGCTGGTCGATGTCTGGGGCGGTCAGGCCGACGCGGAAGGCGGTGACGCCTGGAACGAAGACACCCTGGCGATGGTGTTCTCGTCGACCAAGGGCGCCACGGCGCTCGCCGCCCACCTGCTGCTCGACCGCGACGCGATGACGCTGGACCAGCCGGTCGCCGACCTGTGGCCGGAATACGCGAGCGCCGGCAAGGAAGCGGCGACGGTGCGGATGATGCTGGACCACTCCGCCGGCACCCCGGCGTTGCGCGAATCGTTGCCCACGGCCGGCTGGGCGGACTGGGACCTGATGTGCCAGCGGCTGGCCGACGAGCCGGCCTTCTGGGAACCCGGCACGCGGCACGGCTATCACGGCTTCACCTTTGGCTGGACCGTCGGCGAGTTGGTGCGTCGGGCCAGCGGCAAGGGCCTGGGCCAGTTCCTGCGCGAGGAATGGTGCGACCCGCTCGACCTCGACTTCTGGATCGGCCTGCCGGAAGAGCAGGACAAGCGCGCCTGCACCATGCAGTTCTACAAGCCCTCGCCGGACGACCCGGACAACGCCTTCCGCCGCGCGCTGGTCGGCGATCCGGATTCGATCCCGGCCCGGTTCTGGTTCAACACCGGCGGATTCCTCCCCAAGCGCATCAATACCCGCCAGGGCCGCGCCGCCGAGATCGGCGCCGCCAATGGCATGACCACGGCACGCGCGCTCGCCGGCCTCTATGCGCCGCTGGCCAATAACGGCCGTTGGAAGCGGCGCCGGCTGGTCTCGACCGACGCCATCGCGCGCATGGCCGAGGTATCGAGTTCCGGCTGGGACCACACGCTGCTGATGCCGACCCGCTTCACCACCGGCTTCATGGCTTCGATGGACAACCGAATGCGCGGCGGCGACAGCGTCATCCTGAGCGGCACCGCCTTCGGCCATGTCGGCGCCGGCGGCAGCATCGGCTTCGCCGATCCGGCGGCGAAGCTCTCCTTCGGCTACGTGATGAATCGCATGGGTGGCGAAATTCTGCTCAACCAGCGCGGCCAGTCGCTGGTCGACGCCGCATACCGCTGTCTCGGCTACCGCAGCGACCGCGCCGGCGTCTGGGCCCGCTGATTGGTCTCGCGCCAGCCATTGTCTTCCAGCCAGCGTCCAATTCGGGCACCGATCGCCAGGACCGGGAAATACAGCAGGAAGCCGAGCGGACCGAGACCGAGCCACACCATGATCAGGTGCGGCAGCACCGCTAGCAGTGCCAGGGTTCCGAACAGCACGGCGGCGGCCAGCGGCACCAGCAGCACGATCTGGCACGCCTGCCACGCGGTCACCACCAGCTGCGGGTCGTGAATCGCGAACCGCGAGCGACAGTCGGCGCAGGGCCGGCCGCGCGGGGCCAGCGCCGGCAGCGGGCCGCCGCAACCGATGCAGCGGCGCCCCGCGCTCAGACTGCTGAATCGGTGCGCCAGCGAACGTGGCGGATGCACGGCCTCGGCCAAGCGACCTCCTCGCGCGACAAGCCTGGGCAGCGCCCTATCCGGTTTCTTTGCCGCGCCTCGCGACGATTGTGTTAGGAAGGTGGCGATTTGTCATGACCGGAATTTGACAGGTCCCATCACGTTGCGCCGTCCCATCGCTGGCCTCGTTGGCCGCCTCGCCCTGCTGATCCTGATCGTCGTCTGTGTCGCCGGGCTGGTGCTGCTGACGCTGCGGTCCGGCCGTGCCCCGTCGCCGACGCCACCGCCGGCGCCGTCGACGGCCCCGGAGCCGGTCGCGCTCGACATGGCGACGGCCCTGGCAGAGGCACAACTCGGCAATGCGCTGGAGGGCGCCTACCGGCTATTGCAGGGCGTGCGGGGCAAGCCGGTCGAGGGCCTGCCGACCGCGACACCCGCCATTGCCGGCGTGGCCCGCGCCGATGCCACCGGGAAACTGATCGCCGCCAGCGATGCATCCCTGCTGGACCGGCTCGATCTCGACGCCGACTACCTGCGCGGCCACCTGTCGGCGCCGGAGCAGGTGTTTCTCAGCCGCCCGCTGGCCAATGGCGACTACCTGACACTGTCGCAGGCGGACGACGGCGGCGTGCTGCTCGCCGTTCTCGACGTCGTGGCGATGCGCGAGGCTCTGCACGAGTTGGCGGGCGAACGGCCGATGGCCCTGGCCCTGCGGCACCAGGGCTACGGGCTGCTGGCGCTGGCCGGCGACGACAGCCTGGCTGACACGCTGGCCACCAGCCTGCCAAAGCCGGCGGCGGCACAGGAAGATGCGCGTATCGACGACGTCGCCTTGCGCTATCGACGGCTCGGCCCCGGCCCGCTGGAACTGCTGACCGCCGGCCGGTTGCCCGTGGCGTCCACAGCCGCCACGGAATTGGCACCTACTCAGCCGACACCGAGCCGCCTCCTCTACTACCTCGCGGCCGCGATCCTGTTGTTGCTGGCCGGCTACGTCGTGGCCGTGGAGCGTCGGCTACTGCGGCCACGCGCCGCCGCCGCATTGGCCTCGGAGATCCCGCAGCCCGCGACCACGCCACCGTCGGTGCAGCGACTGGCGGGTGGTGTCGCGCACGATTTCAGCCAGGTCATGCAAGCCGTCGTCGGCTTCGCCGACATGGCGCTGTGGAAACTTGCGCGCGGCCAGTCGCCGCGCGAAGAGCTGTCGCAAGTGCTCAACGCCGGCCATCGCGGCGGCGTGCTGACGCGCCAGCTCGACGCCTTCGCCGAAACGGCACCGCCCCTTGCAAGCCCGATCGACCTGGCGCAGGTCGGCGGCGAGGTCGCCGACCGGCTGATTCGCGGCCTCGGCGGCGGCGTCCAGGTGGAACGTTGGCTCGATCCCGGCCCGATGCCGGTGGAAACGACGCCGGCCGAAGTCGAGCAGGTGCTCACCGGCCTTGCCGCCTACGCGCTCTCCGCGCTGCAGGACCGAGGCCGGATGCGTCTGACGTTGCAGCCGGTGACATTGAACGGCGGCCTTCGCGCCGACAGCGGCCAGCTCGAAGCCGGCCGCTACGCGCGTCTCGAAGTCACCGACGATGGCACTCAGCTCGCCCCGGCGCAGGTGGCACGCCTGTTCGATCCGTTCCGCGAGCCGGACGACGAACCGCTGCCCGGCGCCTTCGACCTCGCGGTCGCCGTGGCACTATTGCGCCGGCGCGGCGGCGGCCTGGCGGTGACCAGCGACGGCGACGGCACAACGCTCACCGCCTTCTGGCCGATCAGCCGTCACCCGCTACCCGAGGCGCCCGACGACGCCATGCCGCAGGCCGCCGGCGAGACCGTGCTGGTGGTCAACGACGACCCGGCGCTGGTCCGGCTGGCGGAAGTGATCCTGCGACGGCTCGGCCTGCAACCGGTGGCGAGCTTTGGCGCCGAGGAAGCGCTGGCGCTGTTCCGCGCCGATCCAGGCCACTACCAGATCGTGCTCGCCGACCAGCTCATGCCGGACATGACCGGGGCCGAGCTCGCGCGCGAGGTCGCCGCGCTGCGCCCGGATCTGCCCGTGATCCTGACGACGGGCTATCGCGGCCTGGCGCTGTCCGAACCCGATCCGCCGTTCGGTGTCGCCGAGGTGCTCGACCTGCCGCTCACCACGCACACGCTGGGGCCGGCCATCGCCCGCTGCCTCACCCGGGCGCGGATCAAACAGGACGTCGCCCCGGCGGCGGACTGAGCCTCAGACCGCCAGTTTCAGGATCTCCAGCACCTGCGCCGGCCCAGGAATCGGGCGCGGGTTGGTGTGGACCCAGCGGTCGTGCATGGCGTTCTTCGCAATCAGCTCGTGCTGGCCCTCGCCGACGGCCACATCGCCGAGGCTGCGCGGCATGCCGAGCCCGGCAATGAAGTCGCCGACGACATCGCTCGCCGCCGCGCCGGGTTTGCCGAACGCTTCGCTCACCAGCTTCTGCCGCTCGCCGTTGACCGGTTCGTTCCAGCGCAGCACCGCCGGCAGCATCACGCAGCTCGTGTGCCCGTGCGCGACGTTGCAGGTACCGCCAAGGACATGGCCGATGCCGTGGCTGGCGCCGAGCGCCACCTGCCCCTGCACGATCACCATCGACAACCAGGCACCAAGCTGACACATCAGCCGCGCCTCCATGTCGTTGCCGTCGGCCTTCACCCGCGGCAGCCCGGCCGACAACAGGCGCAGCGCCTGCATCGCGGTGCCGTCGCAATAGGGGTTGGAGACGAGCGAACACAGAGTCTCCACCGCGTGGTCGACCGCACGCACACCGCTCGACAGCCACAGCCACATCGGCGTCCAGGATGATCGACTGCGGCGCCAACAGCGGGTGGTTGTAGGTCTCCTTCATCTTGCGCCGCTCGTCGGTACAGCCGGCCAGGGGATTGAACTCGCCGGCGCTGAGCGTGGTCGGGATCGCCACCTGGCGCACCGTCGGCCCGTCGTAGGTCGGCGCGTGCGTCGAGCCGTCCGAACGCGTGACGATGCGATACTCGTCGAACTGGTCGTGCTCGGTGATGTCGTGCGCCAGGCAGATCTGCATCAGCTTGGCACCGTCCGTCGCCGAGCCGCCGCCGAAGCTGACGATCAGGTCCGCCTTGGCCTCGCGTGCCCTGGCGCTGGCCTCCAGCACCGCGCCGCGCGGCGTGTGCGCCGGCATGTGATCGGCCAGCCCGGCGAAGCGGGCGCCCAGCGCCGCCTTCACCTTGTCGACCTCGTCGGTCTCGCGGTTCAGCGTACCGGAGACCAGCAGGAACACCCGTTCCGCGCCGAGCCGAGCCGCCTCGGCGGCCAGCGTCTCAGCCGCCGGCTTGCCGTAGATCACCTTGTCGGTCTTGATGTAGGTGAAGTCGCCCTGGATCATGTTGCCCTCCCCGTCGATGGACGGTGGCATGCGCCCGGCGCTACGATCAATCCATGCTGACCTACGACAAGCTCACCGAAGGCGACACGCTGCTGGCGCACGACGGGACGATCGCGCCGGCCGAACGCGACGAGTGGCTGACGATCTATCCAGGCGACGCCGATTACGGCGAGACGGTGCCGCCGGGCCTGCTGCTGGCCAAGGCGATGAAGGTCTGCCTGATCGCGCTGCACGACATGCCCGACGGCGGTATCCATGCCGGCCAGAAACTGTCGATCCGACGCCTGCCCGCGCTCGGCGAGCCGCTTCGCACAACCATCGCCTGCACCGGCAAGGAGATGAAGCGCGGCCGCCGCTACGCCACCATCGCCATCACCATGTGCGACGGCGACGGCCAACCGGTCGTCGAGGGCGTCAACCGATCCATCTGGGCCGCCTGACATGACAGACATGAAGACTGCCACGCTCGACGTCGACCAGGACAAGATCAACCTCTATGCCGAGATCACCGGCGACCCGAATCCGATCCACACCGACCCGGCATTCGCCGCGACGACCGAGATGGGCGCCGTGATCGCGCACGGTACGATGTCGGCGAACCTGATCTGGCAGGCGGCGCGAGAGACCTTCGGCCCCGACGTCGGCGCCGGCGCCGAACTCGACATCAAGTTCCTGCGGCCGGTCCGCGTCGGCGACCGGGTGACGGCCGGCGGGGAACAGGCCGACGATGGCGCGTGGTCAGTGTGGGTTCGAAACCAGAACGAGGAAACGGTGATCGCCGGCACGCTGCGCCTGCCGGCCTAGGTCGCTCCGCCCCTCGAACGGTTGCCCCCCAGGCTCAGCAACTGACGGTTGAAGATTGGGAGGTCTCGCGCATCAGATACTTGATGCCCGAGGAGCAACCTCGACGCCCGTCATGTCGACCGGCGCCGAGGCCACTTTATGCCACGATTGTGCAACGCACCAAGCGACTTTCGCGGCGCAGCATTCCGGATTTTGGACGGCTCAGACCTTGCACTCCGGGTCGAACTCCGGCTTGCGCTTCTCCAGGTGGCTGCGCAGGCCCTCCTCGATCTCCGGACCGGTGAAGCCGAGCATCTCCAGCGCCACCGAGGCATCGAACGACGGCCCCATCGCGCGGTACCAGTTGTTGAGCGCGTACTTGGTCCAGCGGATCGCGCTCGGCGCACCGGCGACCAGCCGGTTGGCGATCTCCAGCGCCTTGTCCTGAAGCTGGTCGTCCTCGACGCACAGCGACACCAGGCCGATACGCTCGGCCTCCTCGCCGTCCACTGGCTCGCACAGCATCAGCAGGTACTTCGCCTTCGCCATGCCGCAGAGCAGCGGCCAGTTGATGACCGCATGGTCGCCGGCCGCGACGCCGAGCCGGGTGTGACCGTCGACGATCTTCGCGCGTTTGCCGGCGATGGAAATGTCGGACAGCAGCGCCGCCGCCAGGCCGGCGCCGACCGCGACGCCGTTGATAGCCGAGACGATCGGCTTGTTGCAGTTGATGATGTTGTAGACGAGGTCCTTGGCTTCCTTCCAGGCGTTCACCCGGTCGTGCCAGTTGTCGATGTTGTCGCGGATCATCGAGAAGTCGCCGCCGGAACTGAACGCCTTGCCCTTGGCGGTGAGGATCACGGCGGAGATATCCGGATCGTCGTCGATGGTGCGCCAGATGTTGGTCATCTGGTAGTGGCCGGCCTTGTCCAGCGAGTTGTATGTCTCCGGCTTGTTCAGCGTGATGCGCAGGACGCGCGGCGCGGGCCGGTCGAGTTCAAACGCCGTATACTCGGCATAGCGGTCGGTCATCGGTTTCCTCCTGTCCAGATGCTCTCTGGCTAGGCGTGCCGCTGGCGGCTGTCAATTCGTTGAGGGACTCACGAGGGAACGGGAATGATCCACGAGCTACGCATCTACACATTCAAGGTCGGCGGCCTGCCGAAATACCTGAAGCTGGTCGAGGAGGTCGGCACCAAGATCCGCGGCGACGACTACGGCATCCGCGAGGGCGGCTGGTTCACCGAGTTCGGCCCGCTGAACCAGTTCTGGCACATCTGGCGCCACGAGAGCCTGGACGACTGGAAGAAGAACCGCGCCGGCCTGGCCCAGAACAAGGCCTGGATGAACGACTTCGTCGCCCAGGTCCTGCCGCTGCTGACCGCGCAGAAGGTCGTGTTCCTCGATCCCAAGCGCGACATCATGCCGCCGGAGAAGGAAGGCGGCATCTACGAGATGCGCTACTACCGCTGCCATCTCGGCAAGGCGCCGGAGTTCATCAACGCGATCACCGACATGTTCCCGGTGCGCGAGAAGTACTCCAAGAACGTCTGCCTGTGGCAGTCGCAGTCGCCGGACCCGCACGAGGTCTATCACCTCTGGAACTACGACAGCTTCAACGACCGGATGGCGGCGCGCGGCGCGACCGCCAAGGACCCGGAGTGGCAGGCCTTCCTCGCCAAGGGTCCGGAGCGGCTGGACGTGATGCACGCGATCCCGCTGATCCCGGCCCCGTTCTCCAGGCTGAAGTAGCCGGCACCGCCGGCCGACACCCGACCAGGAAAGGCGCACGCCATGCGGATCGAAGCCATCGCCATCGGCGACAACCCGCCCCAGGACGTCAACGTCATCGTGGAGGTGTCGGTCGGCGGCCAGCCGATCAAGTACGAATTGGACAAGGACGCGGGCACGCTGGTCGTCGACCGCTTCCTCTACACGCCGATGACCTACCCCGGGAACTACGGCTTCGTGCCGCACACGCTGTCGGAGGATGGCGACCCGATTGACGTGTTGGTCTGCAACACCCGCGAGCTGATCCCCGGCTGCGTAATCAACGTGCGGCCGATCGGCGCGCTGATGATGGAGGACGACAGCGGCAAGGACGAGAAGATCGTCGCCGTGCCGTCCACGCACCTGACCAAACGCTACGAGGGCGTGGAGAACTTCTCAGACCTGCCGGACATCACGCTCCAGCAGATCCAGCACTTCTTCGAGCACTACAAGGACCTCGAACCGGGCAAATGGGTCAATGTCGGCGGTTGGCAAGATGCGGCCGCCGCAAGAAATATGATCGAGGACGCGATCAGGCGCGCCGCGGGGGCGTAAGATCAGGGTGCCGCCTGACCGGTGCGGCGACACCCTGATCTTACGCCCCC
>CAZVLI010000063.1:0-10353 GCA_964627965.1 uncultured Rhodospirillales bacterium | reverse complement strand
CGCTCCAGGCGATGCCGGTCACCTCGCACTCACGCGGACCGACCATGAAGCGGACGATCTCGCCGGTGTCCGGGTCGCCAATCAGCATCTGATTGTTGCCCTGGCCCTCGAAGTCGCCCTTGTTGCTGTACTTGCCGTCGGTCTGGATCCACAGCATGCCGGTGCTGTCGAACGCCAGACCGTCCGGCGAGTTGAACATGTTCTCCACCGTGATGTTGTCGGAGCCGGCATAGGCGTCGGTGTGGACCTTCGGGTTGCCGGCCATCACGTAGAGATCCCAGGCGAAGCCGGTCGCGGTGTGATCGGCGTTGTCCGGGATCCAGCGCACGATCTGGCCGTAGTTGTTGGCCTTGCGCGGGTTCGGGCCGCCGACCGGGGTCTCGTCGCCGCCCGCGTTCGGCTTCACGCCGCGGTTCTTGTTGTTGGTCAGACAGCAGTAGGCCTCGACCCGCTTCGGGTTCGCCGCCACCCACTCCGGCCGGTCCATCGTCGTCGCGCCGACTGCCGAAGCCGCCATGCGCGTATGGACGCAGATCTCCGCCTGGCTGGCCATGCCGGTCGACGCCGGCGTCAGCTCGATCCACTCGCCGCGCATGTCGTCGTTGAACTTGGCGACGTAGAGCTTGCCGTTCTCGAGCAGGTCGGCGTTGTCGCCGCCGGCCGCGTACTTGCCCTCCGAGACGAACTTGTAGAGGAACTCACCGCGCTCATCGTCGCCGAGATACACCACGACGTGGCCGTTCCGCGCCACGACCAACTCGGCGTTCTCATGCTTGAAGCGGCCCAGCGCGGTGCGCTTCTTCGGCGTCGAGGTCGGGTCCAGCGGGTCGATCTCGACGATGTAGCCGGCCCGGTTCGGCTCGTTCGGGTGCTTGGCCATGTCGAACCGCTCGTCCGCCGTGGCCCAGGCGTAGCCCCAGTCCTTCTGCTTCAGGCCATAGCGCTTCTGCGCCGGGGTCTGCTCGAACGGCTCGGCGCTGGAGGAGAAGTAGCCGTTGAAGTTCTCCTCGCAGGCCAGGTAGGTGCCCCAAGGCGTACGACCGTTGCCGCAGTTGTTCCAGGTGCCGAGCGACGTGGTCCCGGTCGGGTCGGCATCCGTCTTCAGCCACTCGTGGCCCGCGGCCGGGCCGGTGATCAACATCGGCGTGTCCGCGGTGATGCGCCGGTTGTAGGGCGAATCGAGGACGATGCTCCAGCGATCGTCCAACTCGGCGATCTCCACGATGGAGACGCCGTGCGCCGCTTTGCCCTTGCGAACGTCGTCGGCATTCTCCGGCAGCTTGCTGTCGCGCGCGTGGTACATGATCGGCCGGTTCGTGTACTCGTTGTTCACCGCCAGGATGTTCCGGCCGCCCTCGTGGAACAGCGCCATGCCGTCGCAGTTGTCGCCGAAGGAACGTTCCTGGCTGGCACCGGTACCGGCGGTCGCGTGGTCGAAGTCTGCCGCGCCCGACCACATCGGCTGGCCCCACATCGCCACGACATGCCAGCTGTAGCCGTCCGGCACGGTGATCGTGTCCAGCGCGTTGGCGCCGACCGGGCCGAAGCCGAAGCGGCCGGCCGCGCGGGCGGGCACCGGCGTCAGGGCGGTGGAACCCATCACGAAGGCGGCGGCGCCGAACGCCACGCCGCGGCCAAGGAAGCCACGACGCGACAGGGCGCGCTCGACCGTAGCGTCGAAGTCGCTCTGTTCCGGACGCGGGTCGTCCAGCTCGTCATATTCGTCGAAAGACAGGTCGGTTCTAGGGCAGTCAGTCATCGCTCTCGCTCTCCTCGGGGAATGACGGTGCCGTTGCACGGAACCTGCGGCAAGACCTAGCAACCGGATATTGCGGTTCCATGGCGTCTGCCGATCTAGGCAAGCACCGCCGTCAGCCGGCATGCTCTGGCCATGACATCGACGGTCACTCGCTTCGCGCCGAGCCCCACCGGCCTGCTGCACATCGGCCACGCCTACTCGGCGCTCTACGCGGCCGCCGCCGGCGACCGCTTCCTTCTGCGCATCGAGGACATCGACCAGACCCGCTGCCGCCCGGCATTCGAGGCCGCCATCTTCGAGGACTTGGCGTGGCTCGGACTGAGCTGGGAGCAGCCGGTGCGGCGCCAGTCGGATCACTTCAACGACTATGCCGACGCGTTGGCCCGGCTGGACGAATTGGGCGTGTTGTACCGCTGTATCTGCACCCGCAAGCAAATCGCGGCCGAGATCGCCGCTGCCGGCGCCGCGCCACAGGGGCCGGACGGCCCGCTCTACCCCGGCACCTGCCGCCACCTCGACCCGGCCGACGTCGGCGACCGCCCCTTCGCCTGGCGTCTGAACGTCACCAAGGCACTGGCGCTGGTCGATCCCGCCGGCCTCACCTGGCTGGAACGCCGGCACGGACAACAGACCGCCGATCCGGCACGCCACGGCGACGTGGTGCTGGCGCGCAAGGAAACGCCGACCAGCTACCACCTGTCGGTCACCGTCGACGATGCAATCCAGGGCATCACGCTGGTCACGCGCGGCGATGACCTACGCGCCGCGACCGATATCCACCGGCTGCTGCAGGCACTGCTGGGCCTGCCGACGCCGGACTACGACCATCACCCGCTGCTGACCGACGATGCCGGTCAGCGCCTGGCCAAGCGCGACGACGCCCGCAGCCTGCGGCAGTACCGCGAGGACGGCCTCACGCCCGACGACGTGCGCCGCATGGTCGGCATGGCCTAGAATGGCGGCGATGACTCACCGACTCGACGATGCCTTGCGCGCCCGGTTGAAGGCCAATCTCGATGCCTTCGAACACGATGCGCACGACGACTCGCCGCTGAAGCACGCGGCCGTCGCCTTCGTCGTGGCCGGCAGCGACGACGGCCCGGACACCGCCGGCTTCCTGCTGACCAAGCGGGCGCCGCGCCTGTCCGGTCATCCCGGCCAGTGGGCCTTCCCCGGCGGCCGCGTCGATCCCGGCGAAAGTCCTTTGCAAGGCGCGCTGCGCGAGTTGCAGGAGGAAGTCGGCCTGACGCTTGGCGAGGCCGATCTTCTGGGCCGGCTGGACGACTACCCAACACGCTCGGGCTACCTGATCAGCCCGTTCGTGTTCTGGGCCGGGCCGGCGCCGGACCTGGTGCTGAACCCGGCCGAGGTCGCGTTCGTCTGGCGCGTGCCGCTGGCCGAACTGGAACGCCCCGACGCGCCGCAGATGGTCGAGATCGAGGAAAGCGACCGGCCGGTGATCCGCATGCCGGTCCGCGACCGCCACATCCACGCGCCGACGGCGGCGGTGATGTACCAGTTCCGCGAGGTCGCGATGGCTGGCCGCGACACCCGCGTCGCCCACCTGGAACAGCCGGTCTTCGCCTGGCGCTGAGCGCCACCGACAACCCCGCCGATTTATCGTTTCAATTGTTTCGCGGTGCTTGCGAGGGCCGGCGCGCGGCGCCACCTGTCCTTCATCGTCAACAAGCCCTTAACCACAAGACGCCTTTGAACACCATGACATTGACCGCCCTGGACAACGCAACCTCGGAAGATTTCGCCGGTCGGTTGCTGGATATCCTGAACGCCGGCGCGTTGTCGCTCATGGTGTCGATCGGCCACCGGTCCGGTCTGTTCGACACCATGGCGGCGATGCCGCCGGCGACCTCGGAGGAGATCGCCCGCTGCGCTGGTCTGGCCGAGCGCTACGTGCGCGAGTGGCTAGCCGCGATGGTGACCGGGCGTATCGTGACCTATCACCCAGGCACCCAGACCTACTACCTGCCGCCGACGCACGCCGGCAGCCTCACCCGCGTCGCCAGCCCCGACAACCTCGCAGTGATGGCGCAGTCCGTCGCCTTTCTCGGCGGACTGGAAGACGAGATCCTCGACTGCTTCAAGACCGGTCGCGGCCTGACCTACGACGCCTACGCCCCACGCTTCCACCAGATCATGGCCGAGGACAGCACCCAGACCGTGGTCGCGGTCCTGCATGACGCGATCCTGCCGCTGGTACCGGGACTGACGTCACGACTGCGCAAGGGCATCGACGTGCTCGACGTCGGCTGCGGCGCCGGCCGCGCGCTGATCGCGATGGCCGAAGCCTTCCCGCTGAGCCGCTTCTTCGGCTACGAACTGTGCGCGGAGGCGGTGCGCGAGGCGCGCATGGAGATCGCCGACCGTCGCCTGTCCAACATCTCGGTGATGCGCCAGAACGCGACCGAGATCCCCGACCGCGGCGCCTACGACCTCGTCACCGCGTTCGATGCGATCCACGACCAAGCCGATCCGGCCGCCGTACTGGCCAACATCCACACGGCACTGCGCGAGGGCGGCACCTTCCTGATGCAGGACATCGCCGGCTCCAGCCGGCTGGAGCGCAACCTCGAACATCCGGCCGGGCCGCTGCTCTACACGATTTCGACCATGCACTGCACGCCGGTCTCGCTCGGCCACGGCGGCCCGGGGCTCGGCACCATGTGGGGCCGCGAAACCGCCTTGAAGATGCTGGCCGAGGCCGGCTTTGACAAGGTGACGGTGCGCCAGCTTCCGCACGACATGGCGAATGACTACTACGTCGCGCCCAAGCCCGCGGTTGCGAACGACTGAGCTCCTTCGGTAGCGGCAGCTATCGAAACTCCAAGGGGGACGCCGGGACGGCCATCCGGCGCCCCCTTTTTCTTCGCCCGCCACCATGCCTACACTTCCCACAAGGGGAGGCGCCGCATGGCGAGCGAGGAAGCGGAAGCCGCGAAAGCGGAGGTGTTGGCCTACGCGCGAAAGCGCGGGGCGCTGGCTGTCGGCGTCGCCGACCTGGATGCCATCGAGCGCATCGCGCCGCCGGGCCACCGCCCGTCCGACATCATGCCGCGCGTGAAGTCGGTGATCGCGCTCGGCGTCGGCGGCCAGACCCAGGGCACGTGGCAGGTGCCGGCCAAGGCGATGGCGTACTTCGGCTCCACCGAGACACGCGCCTATGCCTGCGCCTACGGCATGGCCTTCTTCATCGAGAACCGCTTCGGCGCGCCGTCGATCTACTGCCCGCCGGACATGGACAACGAGGCCGGCCCGCGCGTGCCCTTGCAGAGCCTGAAGCTGCACGCCGAGCTGGCCGGCATCGGCGCGCGCTCGCTGGCCGGCGATATCCTGCTGCATCCAGAGTTCGGCTACATGTACTTCGCCTCGGTGTTCACCGAGCTGGAACTGCCGCCGGACGAGCCGATGGCGGAGAACCCCTGCCCGGCGCCGTCGTGCGTCGACATGTTCCGCAAGGTCGGCCAGACCCCGTGCCAGAAGTTCTGCCCCGTGCAGTGCCTGTCCGGCGAGATCGACGCGGACGGCAATCAGGCCGAGATGCACTACGACATGGCCGCCTGCGCGGAGATGTCCCAGCAGTACGAGTCGGTGCCGGCGCTGCTGGCCCAGGCGCTGGCCGCCGAGGGCCCGGACGCGCGCGAGGACGCGCTGTTCGACCCCGACCACAAGATGCTCTGGTACAAGATGTCGGTCGGTTCCGGCGGCCTGCTTGCCCAGTGTTTCGAGTGCATGCGGGTGTGCCCGATCGCCACCCGCTCGCCGGCCGCCGATCCGATCCGTCGCCGCAACGCCTCATGACCCAGGGCCTGACCCGTCAGCAGCTCGGTGTCACCGAAGCGATGATCGCCACTTATGGGGCGACCATCTTCCGGCTGTCGCACAACCACCAGATCCGGCGCGGCGACCCGATCCGCACAAAGGACTTCGCCCAGGTCGAGGCGCATCGCGGCGAGCTCGGCATGAGCGACGCGCAGATCGCCGCCGAGATCGGCCTTACCGAGCGACAGGTCGTGTTCATCCGCAACCTGGAAGAGCGCCGTCGCTTTCGGACCGGCCACTATCACCGCCTGAACCAGCTCGGCGGCGGCAAACGCTATCGGAGCGAGCGCATGACACCGTTCCAGGACCACTTCCGCTACAGCGCCGACGCACTGGCGATGCGCGCCGCGCTGGCCTTCGACCCGGAACAGGCCCGCCGCTACGTCGAGGCCGGCTGGTGGACCGGGGATACCCTGCGCTCGTGGCTCACGAAGCACGCGAACGAGCGTCCGGACGCCCCGGCGGTGGTTTCGCCAGAACATTCCGTCAGCTACGGCGAACTGAAGACACGCGTGGAGAAGCTGGCCGCCGGGCTCTATGCACTGGGCGTTCGGCCGGGCGATGTGGTCGCTGTCCAGCTGCCGAACACGCACGAGTACGTCGAGAGCTTCCTCGCCATCACCTGGCTCGGCGCGGTGATGACCACGCTCTACGTGCCCTACCGCGAAGCCGAGTACCGCACGCAGCTCGGCCATTCGCGCGCCAGGGCGGTGATCGCGCCGGATCGGATCGGTGACTTCGAGGCGGCGGCCTGCCTCGTCGGACTGAAAGAAGCGTTGCCGGCACTGGCACAAGTGATCGCCGTCGGCGACGCCCCGGCCGGTGCCGCGAGCTATGCCGAGGTCTCTGCCTGCGATGACGGCCTGCCGGAAGACCTGCCGGCGCCGGTGGCGGCCGACCCGTTCCTGCTGCTCTACACGTCGGGCACGACCGCGAGCCCGAAGGGCGCGCCGCTGAACTACCACACCATGCTGTCGAACGCTCGGCTCGGCGTGCCGGAGCACGGCATCGACGAGAACAGCGTGATCCTGTCGGCCGCGCCCTTCGGGCACCTGTTCGCGCTCTACGCGATCAAGCTGGCCGTCTGCGCCGGGGCGGCGACGCTGCTGCTGCCGATGTTCGCGCCACCAGCCTTCGCGGCCTTGATCGAGAGCCACAAGCCGACGCACCTGTTCGCCGGCCCGGCGCACATCGCGGCCTGCCTCGGCGCCGGCCTGCTGGACCAGCACGACCTGTCGTCGGTGAAGCTCTCCATCACCTCCGGCGCGGCGGTGCCGCCGGACCTGGTGCGCGCCTACGATCCAAAGTTGCCCAACGGCCACGTCTGCCAGCTCTGGGGCATGACCGAGTTGCAGGCCGGCATGTACACGCGCCCCGACGACTCAATAGAACGCGTGGCCACCTCCGCCGGCCGGCCCAGCCCCGGCACCGAGACCCGTATCGCCGACGAGAACGGTAACGCGCTGCCGCTCGGCGAGGAGGGCGAGTTGCAGGTCCGCGGGCCGTCGGTCTTCCCCGGCTACTTCGACAACCCGGACGCCAGCGCCGCCGCGTTCAGCGCCGACGGCTGGTTCCGCTCCGGCGACCTGGCGACGCAGGACGCCGACGGCTTCGTCACATTGACCGGCCGCCTCAAGGACGTGATCAACCGCGGCGGCGTGAAGTACAGCCCGCAGGAGGTCGAGGTGCTGGTCGACAGCCACCCGGCGGTGATGCAGTCCGCCATCGCGCCGATCCCCGACCCGCGTCTGGGCGAACGCGCCTGCTGCTACGCCGTACTAAGGCCCGGCGGTGCGCTGACGCTGGAAGAACTCTGCGACTACCTGACGGCGCAGGGCATCGCACGACACAAGCTGCCGGAGAAGCTGGAACTGCTGGACGAACTGCCGCTCACCGCCACCCGCAAGGTGATCAAGAGCCGCCTGGCACCCGGCGGCTAGAGGAGACGAAGCAATGAAACTCGCCCTGTTCGGCATCAACATGGGCACGCTGGCCGACGTCGACGCGATGGTCGAGGCGGCACAGGCGGCCGAAGCCGCCGGCTACGAGTCGCTCTGGGCCGGCGAACATGTCGTGCTACCGGATCCGCGAACGCCGGACTCGCCGCTGCCGCCGCGTTATCCGATGCTCGATCCTGTCGTCGCCTTCGCCCACATCGCCCCGGCGACGACGAAGGTACGGCTCGGCACCGGCATCATCATCCTGCCGCAGCGCAATCCGGTGGTGCTGGCCAAGGAACTGGCGACCCTCGACGTGGTCTCGAAGGGCCGGCTGATCTTCGGCGTCGGTGTCGGCTACCTGAAGTCGGAGTTCGACGCCATCGGGGCCGCCTTCAATCAGCGTGGCGCGCGCACCGACGAGTACATGGCCGCGATCCGCGCGCTATGGACAATGGAGCAGCCGGCATTCGAAGGGCGCACTGTCCGGTTTGCCGGCATCGATGCGCAGCCGCGCCCGGTCCAGCAGCCGCACCCGCCGATCGTCACTGGCGGTTGGACCGAGCCGGCCTTGAAGCGCGCGGTCTCGTCGGCCAACGGCTGGTACGGCTACAACATGGACGTCGACACCGCCGCCAAGCACATCGCCGCGTTGAAGGCGACGGCCGAGACCACGGAGCGCCCGGCGGGGCTCGGCAAGCTGGAACTCTCGATCACGCCGCCGCGCGAGCCGATCACGCTGTCGATGGCGGAAGAGTACAAGCACCTCGGCGTCGACCGGCTGATCCTGCAGTCCACGGTCCGCGACAAGACCGCGATCCTCGCGGCGAACGCCGAAGCGTTGGGGCCGGCGATGTCGCGCTGAACTCCATCGTCTCGCCGGGCTCTGCCGCCGCTCCCCCCACCTCACCCCGACCCTCTCCGCCCCCAGGGGCGGAGAGGGAGTGGATAAAGACATTCCCGCTTCGTCCTTTTCCGCCCCTGGGGGCGGAGAGGACAGGTAAGGTGGGAGAACACGTGGCTTCGACTGCAAGGGCTTTTGCATTACGTCCACATTTCGTCTATCGTCAAATCATGAATACAGGACCGAACCTGGCCGCGGTCGCCGCGTTGATCGGCGATCCGGGCCGTGCGCGGATGCTGGCGCTGCTGCTCGACGATCGCGCCTTGCCCGCCAGTCAGCTCGCCGCCGAGGCCTCCATCGCGCCGTCCACGGCCAGCGCGCATCTCGCCAAGCTGACCGACGGCGGCCTCATCGCCGCCACCAAATCCGGCCGGCACAAGTACTTCCGCCTCGCCGGACCGGCGGTCGCCCAGGCGCTGGAGGCGCTACAGGTGATCGCAGCGGAGCGGCCCGCAGCAAAGCGTGCGCCCGATCCCGCCGGCGACGCACTGCGCGCGGCACGCACTTGCTACGACCATCTCGCCGGCCGGCTCGGCGTCGCGGTGACCGACGCGATGCTGGACCGCGACTGGCTGACGCTCGACGGCGAGGACTTCCAGGTCTGCGACGCTGGCGTGGCCGCCTTCCGCGACCTCGGCATCGAGATCGACCCGCTGCGTCGGCGCCGACGTGCCTTCGCCCGGTGCTGCATCGACTGGTCGGAACGACGGCCGCACCTGGCCGGCAGCCTCGGTGCCGCCATCGCCGAGCACGGTTTCGCCGCCGGCTGGCTGCGCCGCCTGCCCGACACCCGCGCCATCGCCGTCACGCGCAAGGGCGAGCGCGAGTTGCGCGACACCTTCGGGGTGCGCTGGCCAAGCGCCTGAGGCGAACGCTAGCCGCCGAAGTGGGCGATCCAGACGGCTTCCACACCGGCGACGACGAACCCGCCGAGAAGCGCAATGCCGAGCCGGCCTCGACCGGCGATTGCCGCCGCAACGAGGGCCTTTAGACCGAAGAACGGGTCGACGTTTGTACCGGCGACCCAGAAGTGCGCGGTGGCCAGGACGCCGGTGACGGCGGCGAATGCCGCGCCCAGCGCCAGCGACGTGGCAACTGTCGCCTCGTCCAGCCCGCCGTGCCTGCCGCGCCAGCGCCGGCCAAAGCCGGTCGTCGTATACATCCACATCAGCCCGAGCGCGGCGCCGAGCGTCAGCCACAGCACGAGGATCTGCATCGGCGTGACCTGGAGCCCGTCGTGAACCGTATAGGGTCGGCTCAAACCGACGTGCAGATGCGGACTGCCAACCACGCCTGTAGCACGCAAGTACGCCTGCGCCGCGACGGCGATGACCAGTACAACGACGATCAGGAGACGCCCCTCCGACCATCGCATCAGGTGACGGGAAAGCTTGCCGCGGTCGACCGCGAGCGCCGCCAGCACCGACAGCGGCGGCAACGCCAGAACCGCGACCGGCAGCAGCGTCCAACCGATCAACGCCAGCGCCGGCACGCTGACGAAGGCCGCCAGTGCCAGGATGTCACGCGGCTGCGGCCGAAACCGCCCGATAAGCCCGAGGAACAGACTGAAGCCGACCGCCAGGAGGCCGTAGAGCGCACCGTGCACCGCGGCGTCGAGTCCCCGCTGCGCGAGGCCGGTAGCTGCGGTATCACGGTGCGGGTCGGGCCGGTCGGCGCCGACGTGCCCGGGGTCGACCTGACCGAGCCAGAAGCGCTTCAGGAACGCGAACTTCACCGGGCTCAGCTCGACGAAACGATCGGATGCCAGGTCGATCAGGTCCGGCCGTCCGGGACCGTCGGCGAAACGACAGACCAGCCAATGCGCGACCGGGTCGCTCGGCAGTCGGTAGTCGATGCGCACGGCATCGCCGGTCTCCATCGCCGCGCCGGTAATCTCGATTGGCGACACGTCGAGG
>CAZVLI010000062.1:0-10561 GCA_964627965.1 uncultured Rhodospirillales bacterium | reverse complement strand
CAGGCCGCCGACGCGGGCACGTCGGCGACCTGCAGTACCGGGGCGGACCGGATCGGCCGGGCGGGCATGGCGACGTCAGTCGTCGCCAGCCGCGCTTTCCTCCACCAGCTTGGTCGACTGGTTGACCAGCGCGGTGTCGACCGAGGCGCGAACCACCGGGATCTCGTCGTCGGCCAGCTCGCGCATCTTCGGCTTGCGGGCCAGCGCGGCCTCGATGTACGGCGCCAGCTCCTTGGCCTTCTTGGCTTCGCGTTCCTCGACCTCGGCCTTGAAGTCGCCCATCACCTCGTCGGCGAACATCTGCAGCGAGGCGCAGATATCCTCGTGCTTGTTGCGCCCGCACTGCTGCATGAACACGACCTGGTCGACGCCGACCTCCTGGAATTCCTTCAGGTGCTTGCGCATCTGGTCGGGCGTGCCGATGCCGGGCGTGCGGGTCAGGTTGCGGTTGCCGTCGATGGCGGCGCGGATCAGCTTGTCGTTGCGGTCGCCGCGCTTGGCCTGGAACTCGCCCCAGATGTCGGTGCGGCCGGGCACGTTGTCCTTCGCCACCAGCGTCTGCAAGGCGTAGGCGAAGAACTCGAAGCCCTCCTGGCCGCGGCGGATCGCCTCGGCCTCGTCGTGGTGGATCGAGAAGCCGGAGACCATGGCGATGTTGGCGTTCACCGAGTGGCCGAGCGGCACGCACTCGTCCGACTTGATGATGCCGTAGTAGATGTCGGCCCACTGCTTCGCTTCGTCCGGGTCGAGGAAGGAGAAGCCGAGCACGCCCAGCCCCTTCTGCGCCGCGACCTTGATGGTGTCGCGGTTGGTGCAGGCCATCCACATCGGCGGGTGCGGCTTCTGCAACGGCTTCGGCAGCACGTTGCGGCACGGCATCTGGAAGCCCTCGCCCTCGAAGCCGGGGTAGGGCGTCATCACCATCATGTTGGCGATCTGCTCGGCCGACTCCAGCGACAGGGCGCGCTTGCGCTTGGCCGGGATGCCGAAGCCGCCAAGCTCCAGCCGCGTCGCGCCCTCGCCGATGCCAAAGTCGACGCGGCCGTCGGACAGCAGGTCCAGCGTGGCGATGCCCTCCGCGGTGCGGGCGGGGTGGTTGTAGTGCGGGATCACCTGGCGGATGCCGTGGCCGAGGCGGATGTTCTTGGTCCGCGCGGCGGCGTGGGCCAGGAACACCTCCGGCGCGGAGCCGTGCGAGTACTCGTCCAGGAAGTGGTGCTCGACCTCCCACGCGTAGTCGTAGCCCAGCTTGTCGGCCAGCTCGATCTGCGCGAGGCCTTCCTTGAACAGGTTGTACTCGTCGCGCTCGCCCCAGGGCTTCGGCAACTGGAACTCGTAGAAGATTCCGAACCGCATTCCGCTTCACTCCCAATATCCATCTGCCCACCATTGTAGGGGGCAACGGACAGGGCTCGGAACCCCAACCGCGTTCAACGGTCGTCAGCCGTGCAATTCGGCGTAGAGCAGGCCGTGGTCGGAGTGGCGGTTGATCCAGGTACGGCGCTGCGCGACGGTGCTCAGCGTCGGCCAGCCGAAGACGGAAACCTGGGCCTGGTTATGTCCGCGCACGTCCAGATGGTCGGACGCCACGATGTGGTCCAGGTTACTCGGCGGTGTCGCGCCGCCGCCCCACCACGTCACGTCGGCATCCTTGGCGGCGATGTTCATGTCGACGCGACGAAAGCGACGGCGCATCCGTTCGATCTCGGCGGCGCCGTCGATGTCGTTGTCGCCGTCGCGCACGTTCAGCCCCATGGTGTTGAAGTCGCCGAGCGCCACGAAGTTGGCCGCGCAATTGCCCGGCGCACGCTTGTCCAGCGCCTTCTTCAGCTTCAGCGCGTGCTCGATCATGTTGGTGCGCAGCCCCCAGCCGCGCGGGTCGGTCAGGCTCTTCAGGTGCAGGAACAGGAAGCTGTAGTTGGTCCCGTTCAGGTGGATGGTGGCCAGCGTGCCGGGCCGCAGCGTCGGTGTCTTCTCCTTGAAGACGTGGCGCTGGGTGATGAAGCAGGTCAGCGGCTTGCGCACCGCGACCAGCGTCTCCTGCACCTGCAGGCCTTCGGTCAGGTAGAAGTTGTGTGTCGGGAAAGCGGCGACCATCGCCTCGAAGACCGCGGCACCTTCGACCTCGAAGATACCGAAGATATCCGGCAGGCGCGGCAGCGACTGGATGAAGGCGACGCAGCGGTCGACGCGCGCGGCATCGTTCTTGAAATGCTCGACGTTCCAGGACGCGAAAGACAGGATTCTCGCCATCGGACCCCCCGTTCGATTGCGATGAGGACTCGAGGTTAGCGCGCGACGTCGTGCGATGCGACTCCGCGTCAGTCGGGCGCCTGCAGCACGTGCATGACGCAGACCTGGCCGACGCCGACCATGTGCGCCAGGCCGAAGCGGTGGCGGGGATGCTGGCGGTCGCCGGCCTCGCCGCGCAGCTGGCGCGTGAGTTCGCAAACCTGTCCGGCACCGGTGGGGCCGAACGGGTGCCCCATGGCGATCAGGCCACCGGAGGCAGAGATGCAGACGTCGCCGCCGATGCCGGTGCGGCCGGCGAGCGTCCACGCGCCGCCTTCGCCGGGCGGGCAGAAGCCCATGGCCTCGACGTAGAACAACTCTTCGACCGAGAAGGCGTCGTGCAACTCGACGAGGTCGATGTCCTTCGCGTCAACGCCGGCGGCATCGAGGGCCTTGGCCGTCGTCTCGCGGGTCAGCTCCACCACGGGCCACTGGTCGCCGGGCAGCGCGCGTTCGGAAGTGGAGACAGAGCTCAGCACCTTCACGGCGCGTTTCGGATCGAGGCCGTGGCGCTTCAGCGCATCCTCGCTGGCGATCAGGACGGCGGCGGCGCCCTCGTCGAACGGGCAGCATTGCAGGCGGGTCAGCACGCCGGCGATGGCGGGTGCGGCCATGACCTCCTCGACGGTGCGGGCCTGCTGGAAGTGGGCGTAGGGGTTCTTCGCGCCGTTGGTGTGGTTCTTGGCGGCGACGGCGGCCAGCACCTCCGGTCCGGCGCCGCGCTCCTTCAGGTAGGCGTCGGCCATGATGCCGAAGCTGGCGGCGAAGGGCAGGCCAGGGCCGACCAGGCGCTCCACGCCGTTCTTCGACGGCGCCAGGTTCATTGCCGCGCCCGGCTTGTCGATGCCGAGCGCCAGCGCCACCTCGCTCTCGCCCGAGGCCACGTCGAGGCAGGCCAGGCGCACCGTGGAACTGCCGGTCGCCGAGGCGTTCTCCACCTGGGTCAGGCTGAGGCCGGTGGTGCCGAGGTGCCGCAGCATGGTGCGTCCCGGCGCCACGCCGAGGACCGCCGAGCCGACATAGGCGGCGTCCACGGCCGGCCAGGCCAGGTCCGCGTCGGTCAAGGCCTGGCGGATCGCCTCCAGCCCCAGCGCGACATAGGGCGTGTCCGAAAGCGGCTTGTAGCGCGACAGCCCGATGCCGACGACATAGACGGGACGCAGGTCGGCGAAACGCATACAGATCTCTCCAGCCTTGACTTGTGGACCGCAGTAAACATGATGGCCTCACCGCTGGCCAGTTCCGGCGGGGCCTGGCCGGCCGAACCGGCCCGCGGAATTTGATGGGGCAGCTTGCGGCCGCGATACCACCCGCTAAAGCGCCACGGGGATAGCTCCCGTGGGCCCGTGTTCGAGAACGGGGGGAGCGTCCAGGATGCTTTTCCAGAACTTGCAGCCGTCGGCGCTCTCCGTTCTCGCCATTCGCGAGAGGAGCGAAGACCATGAGTGCATCCGACTACGCCGGCGAGGTCAGCTCGGCGGAGGCGTATGAACGACTGGGCGGGGGCAACAACGCCGTCCTGCTCGACGTCCGCACCCGCCCGGAGTGGCAGTTCGTCGGCGTGCCCGACCTGCGTGGCATCGGCAAGCAGACGCTGTTCCTGTCGTGGCAGGAATATCCCGACATGGCGGTTCGCGACGACTTCGTCGAGGCGGTCCGGGCCGAGGGCATCGCGGCGAACCAAGACATCTACGTTATCTGCCGTTCCGGCGCCCGCAGCCGGTCGGCGGCGATCGCGCTGACGGCGGCCGGCTTCACGGCCTGGAACGTGTCGGACGGGTTCGAGGGACCGCTGGACAACGGCGGCCATCGGGGGCGCGAGTCCGGCTGGAAGGCGGCGGGTTTGCCGTGGGTGCAGCAATGAACGCGCCGCAGGAGCCGCGCCGCCCGGCCTGGCGGCCGGCGACGCAAGCGGTACGCGGCGGCACGCAGCGCTCTGGGTTCGGCGAGACCTGCGAGGCGATGTACCTGTCGTCGGGCTTCGTCTACGAGAGCGCCGAGCAGGCCGAAGCCCGCTTCAAGGGCGAAGCCGACGGCTTCATCTACTCGCGCTACGGCAACCCGACGGTGAAGATGTTCGAGGAGCGCATCGCGCTGCTTGATGGCGCGGAGGCCAGCTATGGTACCGCCAGTGGCATGGCGGCGGTGTTCATATCGCTGCTCGCGCTGACCAAGGCGGGCGATCACGTGGTCGGCAGCCGGGCACTGTTCGGCTCCTGCCACTATGTGCTGACCGAGATCCTGCCGCGCTACGGTATCGAGACGACGCTGGTCGACGGCACCGACCTGGACCAGTGGCGCGATGCCATGCGGCCGAACACCAAGGCGGTGTTCATGGAGTCGCCGGCCAACCCGACGCTGGAACTGATCGACGTCGCCGCGGTGTGCGACATCGCGCACAAGGTCGGCGCCAAGGTGGTGATCGACAACGTGTTCGCCACGCCGCTGCTGCAACGGCCGTTCGAGCTCGGCGCCGACGTGGTGGTCTACTCGGCGACCAAGCATATCGACGGCCAGGGCCGCTGCCTCGGCGGCGCGGTGCTCGGCAGCCGACAGTATATCGACGAGCAGGTGCAGCCGTTCATCCGGCACACCGGGCCGGCGTTGTCGCCGTTCAACGCCTGGGTGCTGCTGAAGGGGCTGGAAACGCTGGCGCTCCGCGTCGGCCACATGTCGAATTCGGCGCTCAAGGTCGCCTCGGCGCTGGAGGGGCGCGACGACGTCGACCGGGTGCTCTATCCCGGCCTGCCGAGCCACCCGCAGTACGACTTGGCGCAGCGGCAGATGAAGGCCGGCGGCACCGTCGTGACCTTCGACCTGCCGGGCGGCCAGCCGCGTGCCTTCAAGTTCCTCAACGCGCTCGGGCTGATCGACATCTCCAACAACCTCGGCGACTCCAAGAGCCTGATCACGCACCCGACCACCTCGACGCATCGCGCGATGGGGGCCGAGGGGCGGGCCAGGATCGGCGTCACCGACGGCATGGTGCGCCTGTCGGTCGGCCTGGAAGACCCGGAAGACCTGATCGAGGACCTGTATCAGGCGCTTGACGCGGCGCGCTAGAGGGAGAGCGCGTCGATCTCGGCGACGAGGCGGGCCATGCCCAACTCGTCGGCGAGGGCGCGCGCCTCGGCGGCCAGCTCCGCATCACCTGCGCGCGCTGCCTTGGTCGTCAGGCAGTGCGCCGCCAGTGGCCGCATGCCGCGTGCCTGTGCCTCGTGCAGGGCACGATCGAGGCGTTCGTTCAGGTCAGTACCGCCGGCACCGTCCAGCCGGTCTATCTCGGCCGGCAGCCAGTCTGCCCATGCTGCGATGCCTTCGTCGCGGTCGGTTTCCGCCATCGCGTCCCAAACTCGCGAGGTGAAACTGCGCGCCTCTTCGGTCCGCCCGACAGTAAGGCAGGCGCGCGCCAGCCAGACGAAGGCGAACGGATGCGTCATCGACGCGGTGAAGTCGGAGATCGCGTCGGCAGTCGTCATCTCGATCGTGTTGTCGATCTCGTCCTGCCTGCCGGTGAGTGAGTAGGCATAGGCGGCGCGACCGGCGACCCACGGTACGGTCGCGCCGACGTTGTGCACCTCAATCTGGCGAAGCCCCTCGTCCAGCGGCGCCACCGCCGCGGCAACATCACCCCGCAGCAACAGCGAGTGCGCGATGCCGAAGCAGCTGACGCTGATGCTGTAGGCATGTCCGCTGCCCAGCGCGGTTTCGTAGGCGGTCCGGCCGACCTCAATAGCCTCGTCGAAGCGGCCAAGCTCGGCCAAGGCAATGGCCGCGAAGGAACCGTCTGGACCAGGCCGCCGAAGCTCATCAGGGTGGCGGCGTAGGGACGCAGAACGTTGAACCCTTCGACAGCGAGCTCCGCCGCCTCCCGATAGTCGCCAACCATCAGGGTCGCGGTCGTCTGGCGATAGTGCGCCAGACCGACCAAGCGAGCATCGTCGGTGCGCGTTGCCGCGCTCAGGGCTTCCGACGCGTACACCATCGATGCTCGGTGGTTGCCGAACTGCCATTCGTTGCCGGACTTGTAGAGCAGGGTCTCGACCATCCGATAGGGATCGTCCAGGCGCGCGGCCATTTCACGCGCTTCTTCCATCAGTTTCTCGGAACGGTCCGCTTGCCCGAGGACGAACAGGGCATCGCGCAGCGCAAGGCGGGTGTCGATGGCGTCGCGCAAACGCTCCGGGGTGTCCGGCAGTTTGTCGAGCGCGATCAGCGCGTGTTCGAAGGCTTCCACGGCGCTGCGGTTGGCGCTCATGGCCAGCGCGCGGTGGCCGGCGGCGATGCCGTGCTTGTGCACCGACTCCCAGTCCTCGCCGAGCACGGCGTGGTGGATCAAGCGCTCCAGTCGTTCCTGCAAGCTGTCCTGATACAGGCGCTCCATCGCTTGCAGGATCTCAGCGTGCTTCTCCTTGCGGCGGTCGCCGAGGAGGCTCTCGTAGGCGACCTGGTGCGTCAGTGCGTGCTTGAAGGTGTATTCGGGATCCGGGAACAGCTTGGTCTCGTAGACGAACTCGCCGCCCTGCAGCGTCGACAGGTACTGCTGAACCGAGGTCTCTTCCAACTCGGCCACGGAACGCAGCAGCGACAGTTCGAAGTCCTTGCCGATCACCGACGCGGTCTGCAACAGGCGCTTGCCGTCGGGCGGCAGGCGGTCGATGCGCGCGCCGATTACCGACTGCACGGTCGGCGGCACGGTGATGCGCTGCACGGGCACGGTGAGACGATAGGCGCCCCGCTCGCCGGCCAGCACGCCTTCCTCGACGAGCCCCTGCACCGTTTCTTCGATGTAGAAGGGATAGCCCTCGGTGCGCTCCGTCAGCAGGTCGCGCAACGCCGTCAGTCCCTCTCCCTCGCCCAGCAGGTCGGCCAGCATCTCCTCGCCGCTCGCCTGCGGCAGCGGGTCGATCCGGATATGCGTGTGGTAGGTCTTGCCGATCCACGGGTCGTTGTATTCGGGGCGGTAGTTGAACAGCAGCAGCAGCGGCGCGCGGGCGACGCTGTCGACCATGAGATCGAGAAAGGCCTGGGTCTCGGGGTCGATCCAGTGCAGATCCTCGAAGATCACGACGATCGGCTGCAGTTGCGCCTCGTGCAGGAGCAGGGTGCGGCATGCATCCAGGGTCGCGCGCCGGCGCTGCGCCGGATCCATCGCGTTCCAGGCGGCGTCCTCCGGGTCGGCGCCCAGCAATGCGAGGATCGGCGTCGTCAGGTCACTGAGGCTGTCCGACAGCGTCAACAGCTTGCCGACCGTCTTCTCCCGCATGCGTCGCGCATCGTCGCCGTTGTCGATACCGAGATAGGCCTTGAGCAGGTCCGACAACGGTCGGAAGGCTGACGCACGGGCATGGCTCACCGAGCCGCTTTCCAGCACCAGCACGTCGCGCAATTCCGGGCTGTGCACGAACTCGTAGTAGAGCCGCGATTTCCCGACGCCGGCCTCGCCGACGACCGACAAGGTCTGCCCCTGGCCGTTCCGGGCCGCGTGCCAGACCCGGTCCAGAGTGACCATCTCCTCGTCGCGGCCAACGAACCGCGTCAGCTGCCCGCGCTGGCTTGCCAGGAAACGCGAGCGATAGTCCACGGCCCGGGTGAGCTGCCGTACATCGACCGGTTCGTCGATGCCGCGCACCGGGATGCGGCCGAGATCCTCCGCCTCGATGAAGCCTTCGGCCAAGCGATAGGTATTGAACGTCATGCGGCAGGTGCCGGCCGGCGCCGTCTGTTCCATGCGGCCGGCCAGGTGCACCGTCGGGCCGATGGCGTCGTAGTCCATCGTGAGGTCGTTGTGGATCGAGCGGACGACGACGTCGCCCGAGTTCAGCCCCAATCGCATCTGCACTTCGACGCCGTGCTCGGCTCTGGTGCGTAGCGAGAGGTCGCGAATGCGCGCCTGCATCGCAAGCGCCGCATAACAGGCGCGGATGGCATGATCTTCGTGTGCGATGGGCGCGCCGAAGATCGCCATGATGCCGTCCCCCAGCACCTTGTTGACGGTACCTTCGTACTGGTGGACGGCGGCCATCATCTCGGTCACGGCGCGACGCAGGACCTCGGCGGCGGTTTCCGCGTCCATGTCCGCGATCATCCGCGTCGAGCCCTCGATGTCGGCGAACAGCACCGTCACCTGCTTGCGCTCGCCTTCGAGCGCGGCCCGGCTGCGAAGTACCTGCTCGCTCAGGTGCCGTGGCGCGACGATCGGGATTTCGCCGGTTGATGCCGGTTTGTCGGTTTCTGACGGCAGTTCGGTCGCCTGGATCGCACGCAGCACGCGCTTCCGGTCGCCGAGCGGCAGACCAAGCTCGCGCAGGTCCGGCTCGGTCAGGTCGGCCAGAACGTCGAGTTCGATGGCGTTCTCTTCGAACAACTCAACGTAGCGCTCGAGCTGGTGGTTGCGCAGCCAGTCGGTGATTCCGGTCATCGCGCTCCCTCGGACCCCGCCCCAGTATCGCGTCGTATTCCATAACTGTCAGCAGCACACTGGAATTCCGGGTGGAAATGTAATAATTTGCTATTAGCAACTAAATGCGGAGGGTGTGTCATGCGACGTTTCCTGGCGATGGGGTTCTGTGTCCTGCTGGCCGGCTGCGCCGATCTCGGCATCGGGCCGAGGCAGGTGGCGGGCGCCCTGGGGGCGGGTTTCGGCGGTCTGGCCGGCGGCGCGCTGGGCTCGCAGGTCGGCAGCGGCCTGGGGCGGACGCTGGCGACGGTGGGTGGCGCCTCGATGGGGGCGCTGTTCGGCAGCGCCGTGGCGCAGAAGCTCGTCGACAGCGATCGCGAACATATCGAGCGCACCACGCAAGCGACCCTCGAGAGCGCGCCGTCGGGTATCGCCACGCCGTGGCGCAATCCCGACAACGGCCGCTCGGGTACCGTCGTCGCCGGTCCGGTTGACGAAACCGGCACTCGTCCCTGTCGTCCGTTCGAGCAAACCGTCGAGATCGATGGCCGGACCGAGCGCGCCAGCGGTCATGCCTGCCGGCAGGCCAACGGGTCTTGGCAGGTCGCCAGCGCGAACTGATCCGGTTACGCCGCCTTGAAGCGCAGGTCGAGCTTGCCGTCGGCCTGCACCAGGACGGCACTCACCCGATCGCCGGTCGACAAGCTGGCGCCGTCGGCGGCGTCCAGGATCGCTTCCAGCGCAGGGCCATCGTCGAGTTCGATCTCGGCGATGAAGGCCGGCGTCGGCACGCCGGCCAGGTCGTGGCGATGCAGGGCGATCAGACCCTTGATCCGGCCGGCGCCGTTCACATCGACCTCCGCAAACGCCTCGCCGTGCGCACCGCATCCTTCGCAGCCGTAGTCCTGCGGCGGGAAGTGGACGCGGCCGCAAGCGCTGCACTTGCGGCCGACCAGCACCGCCGCGTCGCCGGCGCGCCCGTCGCGGAACAGGCTCATCGCGGCTGCATGCCCGGGGCGAAGGGATGAGCGCTGGACAGACCGCCGTCGACCGGGAAGGCGCAGCCGTTCACGTAGGACGCCTCGTCGCTGGCCAGGAACAGGGCCATGGCGGCGATCTCTTCCGGATGGCCGTAGCGCCGCAGCGGGTTGAGCTGGCCGATCTTGCCCTCGGTGCCGCGCTCGCGGGCGCGGGTGAACAGCGGGCTGGTCATGCCGGTCTCGATCAGGCCGGGACAGACCGCGTTGATGCGCACGCCGGTGCCGGCGAGGTCGGTGGCGGCGGTCTGCACGAAGCTGATCACCCCGGCCTTGGACGCGCCGTAGGGTCCGTTGCCGGCGTTGGCGCGCATGCCGCCGACTGAGGCGGTGGCGACGATGGCGCCGCTGCCGCGCCCGACCATGTCGCGGGCGGCCGCGCGCACCGCCAGGAACACGCCGACGAGATTGAAGAGGCGGTCCGTATCGGCAAGGCTGCCATGCAGCGGGGCTTGTACGGGACTGCCGTGAGTGCGTTGGAAAAGGTCACCAAGTACTGCAGCAGTGAGAGTAAGGTTGGTGGGAATGTCTATCTGGAACTAGCCATGGCCTACGAAGCCAACGGCCGGGCCGAAGAAGCCTTGACGGTCTACCGTCGATTGACAGAACGGTCTCGTGTGGTGGATGTCCGACAAAACGCCAAGAAGCTCCTGTACGGGATGGAAGCTATGGACTTTATGCGGAACGACGCCAAGGCGGCAGCCTTTCAGCGCAAGGCTGCCTCACAGACATTCATCGATGCCACCGGCCTCGACAAGTTTGCCAAGAACTTTGATGATGTGTACATGACTGGATATGTCAATCGGGAGAGCAGCTTCTATAAGAAACTCAC
>CAZVLI010000061.1:0-10590 GCA_964627965.1 uncultured Rhodospirillales bacterium | reverse complement strand
AGCAACACGTCTGATCTACCTGAGCGTGTTGCGGACCTGGCTCGACGACGATGGCGAGGACCAGGCCAAGACCATGGCGGCGCTGGACAAGGCGCTGAGCCGCGCCGACTCGCTGGTCGGGCGCTTCCGCCCGCGTCGCCGCACCGAAACCGACGAACCTGCCGCCGAGACCGCCGACGCATGACCATCTCCTACGACGACTTCGCCAAGGTGGATATCCGCGTTGGCACCATCACCCGCGCCGAGCCGTTCCCGGAGGCGCGCAAGCCGGCGATCAAGCTTTGGGTCGATCTCGGCCCGGAGATCGGCGAGAAGAAGTCCTCCGCCCAGATCACGCGGCACTACACCGTCGAGGATCTGCCGGGCCGTCAGGTCGCGGCCGTGGTCAACTTCCCGCCGCGCCAGATCGGCAAGGTCATGTCGGAGGTTCTGGTGCTCGGCTTCCCCGACGCCGACGGCGAAGTCGTCCTGATCCAGCCCGAACGCGACATCCCCAACGGCGGCAAGCTGTACTAGCGGCCGAACCGGTAACGCGTCGGCCGATTATTCCTTCAGGCCGTAGAAGGCACGCACCGCCGCGTCGCGCCCTTTGCCGGGCTCAAAGACCTCAATGACGATACCGTCCGGTCCACCCAGCATGAAGTAGCCGCCACCGCCACCGGTGCGGCGGATCGGATTGGGGATATGCAGGCCGGCGGCCACCATGCGCTCGTAGAGCTCATCCAGGCCCACGACCTGGAAACCGATGTGGTGGATCACGTTCTTGCCCGCGCCGCGCGGTGGCTGATCATAAAGATGCATGGCGCCGATGCCGATCTTCATGAAGACGTTTCGTGCGCCGGCGACACCGCCATCCCAGGCCACCTCGGCATCGAACCAAGTGCGATAGAAGTCGATTGTCGCATCGATATCCGACGCGAACAGGTGCATGTGCTGCAGGTGGTAGCGCTGGTCGCTGTCATACGGGTACTGCCAATCGGCCTGTGCTGGCGTACTCATGCGAGATCCTCGTCGATGTGCTTGCTGTGGCGGCCGTGCTTATGGCTTGCTTCGCGCCGCATCTCAATGACGCCAGTGATCGATTCCAGAGAGGCCAGCCTGGCATGAACCCGGACCAACAGCGCAAACTCACCAAGCTCCTCGCTGAATTGCGCCGTGAGGGTCGGCAGCAGAGCGGACTCGATCCAAGCCTTGTGCCGCCAGATGCCGACACCGCCTACCGCGTTGCTCGCATGGTGGAGGAAGAACTGGGCTGGGATGTGGCCGGCTGGAAGATCGCCGCGTTCAAGAGCGAGATGCAGACCGCCCTCAGGGCGGACGCGCCGATCTACGGCCGGGTCTTTGCGCCGAATGTGCGGCCGTCGCCGGTTCAGGTGACGCACGCGGCGCTATGCAGTCCGATCCCGGAGGTCGAATACATGGCGCGTCTCGGGGCCGACCTGCCGCCGCGCGCGGCGCCCTACGCGGTCGAAGAGGTCACCGAGGCCGTGGCCTCGCTCCACCCGGGCATCGAACTCGCGGAATGCCGGTTCATTCACGACGAGGCGTTTCCGCCGCTCCCGGCCATCCTTGCCGACGGCGCGGGCGCCAGCATCATTTGCTACGGCGAGGCTATCGCCGACTGGCGCGAACGCGACATCGCCGGGCAGGAGGTCGTGCTCACCTGCAACGGCTCGCCCAGGCGAACCGGAACCGCGGCAGCCTCGCTGGATCACCCGATCATGCCGTTGACCTGGCTCGCCAACGAACTGTCACGAACCGGCATCGGCCTGAGGTCAGGACAGATGATCAGCACGGGCACGCTGAGCGGTATGCTGCGTCCCAAGCCCGGCGAAACCTACGTCGCCGACTTCGGACCCTTCGGCAGCGCTACCGCCCAGTACCTCTGACCGTCGACAACCTCCAGCCGGCTGGGCCGCGTCTCGTGTCGTGTTGCCGCGGTGCTTGTGCTGGGCATTTCCGACGCCGACGGCGAAGTCGTCCTGATCCAGCCCGAACGCAACATCCCCAACGGCGGCAAGCTGTACTAGCGGCAGGCATTGCCAAGGCGGCCCGACTTGCGGTTCCCTTTCGATGGGGACGCGACGCGAGCGGGTGGCGAGGTCATGTCGGTACTGGACGTCGAGCAATCGGGCCATGTCGCGATTGTCACCCTGAATCGGCCGGAGGCCCGCAACGCGCTCAGCCCTGAGTTGATCGTTCGCCTCGATTCCTGCTGGCGGACATTGCGCGAGGACGACAACGTCCGGGCGGTGGTGCTGACCGGTGCGCCGGGCACGACCTTCTGCGCCGGGTTCGATCTCGCGCTCAGCATCCCGCTGATGACCGGCGCGCGCGAACCGGCCGACGAGTTCGATGCCGCCGTCGCCGCCGATCCGGCGCTGGCGGGCCGGGCCTGCCTGCGCGACGAGGGACTCGGCAAGCCACTGATCGTGGCCGCCAACGGGCATGCGATCATGCAGACTGGAAGTTCGCCGACCTCTACCCTCGACCTGCGCGTGATGGCCAGCGGCGCGCGGCTCGGACTGTCGGAGGTGCGTCTCGGCCTGATCCCGGCCATGGGCGGCACGGCCACGCTGACGCGCCACATGCCGCGCGTGCTGGCCGCCGAGATGCTGCTGACAGGCGAGCCGATCGAAGCCGAGCGCGCGCTCGCAGCCAGCTTCATCAACCGCGTCGTCGCGGCCGACGAGGTCCTTTCCACGGCCCGCGATATGGCCGGGACAATCGCCGGGAATGCACCGCTGGCGGTGGCTGAAGCCTTGGCGCTGCTGCGGACGGCCGATGACCTCACCGAGGCCGAGGCGCTGGACCGCGAGGCGGAGGCATCGCGTCGGCTGATGGCGACGGAGGATGCAGTGGAGGGCCCGCGCGCCTTCCTGGAGCGTCGTCCGCCGACTTTCAAGGGACGTTGAACCGTTTCGCGCCGTGCTCTTATTCCGAGGATCGACCATGCAATCCCGTACCGCTGTTGCCAGCGCTTTCGCCGCCGCCGTCATGGCGCTAGCCGCCACGGTTCCGCCCGCCAGTGCCGGTCCCGCGCTGGACCGTATCGTCTCGGAGAAGACGATCCGCCTGGGCGTGCGCACCGACGCGCCGCCCTTCGCCTACATCCAGGACGACCAGCTCTTCGGCTTCACCATCGAGCTGTGCGGCATGGTCGCGGAGGCCATCGTCCAGACCTCGCAGATCGAGGACCTCGGCGCCGAGATCATCCCGGTGCAGACCGGCGAGCGCTTCAAGGCGCTGCAGAACGGGGAGATCGACGTCCTCTGCGGCGCCACGACGGCGACCCTGCGGCGGCGCGAGATCGTCTCCTTCTCGATCCCCACCTTTCTGACCGGCGTCGGCGCGGTCGTCGCCGCCGACGCGCCCGACTCCTTGAAGGACGTCCTGGTCAACGCGACGCCGGAGTTCCTGCCGAAGGACAAGCTCAGCGCCGCGTTGGCGGGCAAGGCGCTTGGCTTCCGCTCCAACACCACCGCCTACACCTGGCTACGGACCGGCCCGCTGGCTGGGATCGAGGGCATCGAGCTGCAGGCTTTCGGCGACCATGCGCTGGGCGTGGCGGCCGTCGCCGACGGCACGGTGGCGGCCTATGTCGCGGACAAGGCGATCCTGCTCGGCGTGCTGAACAACACCGAGCAACCGGAGCGCTTCGTGCTCTCGGGCGGGACCTACACCGACGAGCCTTACGCCCTGGCGCTGCCGCGCGGTGACGAGGACCTGCGCCTGGTGATCGACCAGGCGCTCAGCTTCCTCTACCGCACCGGTGCCATCTTCGATTCCTACGAGCGCAACTTCGGCAAGCCGACCGCCGACGTCATGCAGTTCTACAAGTCGGTGAAGCTGCCGGAGTAGGACCGGCCCTGTCGCCGGGTCGACGTCGATGGCGCGCGGAAGGCGCCGGAGGTCGCCTCACTCGGGCCAGAGCGCGGTTTGCGGGTGGAACTGCGACCAGGCGAACCAGAACGCCTGATGGCTGCCGAAGTCCGCCCCATCCGCACCCACGGCCTTGATGCCGCCGGCCTCGAGTTGCAGGTGCACGTTCTCGTAGACGATCTCGTCGCCGTTCTTCAGCGCCACGAAAGCCTTGCTTCGCTGAAAGGCCACCGGCCGACCTGACGCCGTGACGACGCCAATGACGTCCTCATGCACCGGCAAGCGTGGATCGACATCGCCGATCGGGAATATCGGGCCATTCGCGTCCCGGCCGTTGCGAAAGTCGAAATTGCGACCGAGCGCCAGGGCCTCGACCAGCACCGTCGTCTCGGGATGCGCTCTCTTCCATGTGCCCCAATCGGTGGTGACGACACTGGCTTGCTTCAGCTGCAGCCCCTTTTCCGCAAGGGGGCCGGTGACCGCTGTGCCCAGGAACGTGTCGAACACCGAGAAGGTCGTGATGTCGTACATCACCTTGTTGGAGCGGATGAGTAGTCCGGACGTGCGCAGGACCGGCCGCTCGATCCCCTCAGGCAACTGATCGGTGAAGTAGGCCTGCGCCGACCCGCACAATGTGCAATAGGGAATGCCAAGGTGCCGTCCGCCCAACGTGTCGTTGACCATCTCGCGCACCTCCATGATGCGCCGAGGATAGGCACGGTATTCGCCGTTCACCTCGATACCGAAAACGATGTCCTCGTCCTTGAGCCACGTTGCGTCGCTCGCGCTGCTGACGTCCGGGTTGTCCGCCGCGGGAATGCAATTGCACAGCTCGTCGGTCGTGTCGTACGCGCGATCGTCGATCAGCACGCCGCCCCAGGAGACGTGCCGCCAGTCGATGTTTCCTTCCACGAAGATCCTGTCCCATCCAGGTACGAGGCTGGTGAAGATGGCGCGCTTCGCCGCCAGATAATCAGGGGGCGCCGGAATGTCCCAGGCGATGAGATGGTCGGTGATGACGCCCCAGTGATTTCGGTCGAGCGACTCGATGGTCAGTAGCTCGGCGGCGGCACTGGCAAGCACCTGGTTCAGATCGCTGCCCGAGACGAAGCGCATCAGGTCGCCGATGAGCCAGACGATCCGAGGGTCCTTTGACGCGACGATCTCGGCCAGCGCGAGCTCCTGGTCCCGTCCCCAGGTCGATTGAGTGGCACTGTCGATGAAGGCGACCTTCACGGCGCGTTGCAGCGCCTCGGACAGCGGGCCTTCCGGTATGGCTGGCGGCTCGCCGAACTCTGCAATCACGTAGTCAGGCAGGGACGTCGCTTGCTCGGCCTGCGGGGTGCCGGACCAGACCAGCGCCAGCGTCACCGACAACGCAGCGAGGAGGAGACGCGAGCTTGCAGCAACGACCGATGACATGAGGGCCCCTTCGTGTGCCTGCCTGGTCCTCAAACGCCTAGCGCAACCAGAAGTCTCGCCGTGGAACCCGCGGCGCGCGGTGCAGAACGCGTGAGACCAGGGCGACAAGCAAGGCGCGCTGTGCGTCGCTACACTCTGCCGTGGCTTGCGGTTTCGCCAGTCACGCCGGATCAGAATTCGGTGAGTGGCGACCTGGCGCCGGCGCTTACTCCGCCGCGTCGTCGGCTTCTTCGCTGGTGCCGTGCAGGAAGCTGTGGGGTTCGTGGTTGCTGACGAACTCGGCGAACTGTTCCGGCGACAGCGGGCGGCTGATCCAGTAGCCCTGCACTTCGTCGCAGGCGCGCAGGCGCAGGAAGTCCATCTGCTCGCGCGTCTCCACGCCTTCCGCGATCACCTTCAGGCTGAGGCTGTGGCCGACCTTGATGATCGCCTTGGTGATCGAGGCGTCCTGGCGGTTCACCAGGATGTCGCGGATGAAACTCTGGTCGATCTTCAGGCCGCCGACCGGGAACTGCTTCAGGTAGTTCATCGACGAGTAGCCGGTGCCGAAGTCGTCGATCGACAGCTCGATGCCGAGCGCGCGCAGCGCCGACAGCGTCTCGATGGCGGAGTCGATCCCGCTCATCACCATGCCCTCGGTGATCTCGAGGTGCAGGTACTTCGCTTCCAGGTTCGCTTCGGTCAGCACCCGGTTCATCAGCGCGATCAGGTCCGGCCGCTTGAAGTCGACCGGCGACAGGTTGACCGAGACGCGCAGCTCGCCCAGGCCGTCGTCCTGCCATGCCTTGGCCTGCTTGCACGACTCGCGCAGCACGAACTCGGTGAGCTTGGTGATCAGCCCGGCCTGCTCCGCCACCGGGATGAAGTCGCCGGGCGAGATCAGCCCTTTTTCCGGATGCTGCCAGCGGATCAGCGACTCGGCGCCGATCACGTTGCCGTCGCCCAGCTCGATCTGCGGCTGGTAGGTGAGGAAGAACTCGTCGCGCTCGATCGCCTTGCGCAGCTCCTGCTCCAGGCTCTTGCGCGCCTGCACCTCGTCGTTCATGCCGGGGTTGTAGAGCTGGTATTTGCCGCGGCCTTCCTGCTTGGCCCGGTACAGCGCCATGTCGGCGTCCTTGATCAGCATCTCCGCTTCCGAGTCGTCCTGCGGATAGACGGTGATGCCGACCGAGGTGCCGGTGTAGACGATCTCGCCGTCCAGATCGAACGGCTTTGACAGCGACTCGATGATGCGCTGTGCGAGCACCGCGATGCCGCGCTGGTGGTCCAGGTTGGTCTGGATGATGGCGAACTCGTCGCCGCCGAGACGGGCGACGGTGTCGGAGCGCCGCACGCACTCGCTCAGGCGGCCCGAGACGTGCTGCAGCAGCATGTCGCCGGCCGGGTGACCCAGGGTGTCGTTGACGTCCTTGAAGTGATCCAGGTCGAGGAAGTGAACCGCGACCATGCGGTCGGTGCGTCGCGCGTTCTCCAGCGCCTCGACCAGCCGGATCTGGAACAGCGTCCGGTTCGGCAACTTGGTCAGCGGATCGTGGTGCGCGAGCTGACGCAGCGCCTCCTCGGCGCGCTGCCGGCTTTCCGCCATGCGGTTGAACGAGCGTGCCAGGCGCCCGAACTCGTCCTCCGAACCGATGTCGATGCGGTGGCTGAGCTGTCCGCTGCCGAACGCCTCGGCACCTTCGGTCAGCTCCTGCACCGGCCGCAGGATGCCGTTCGACAGCAGCACCGATGCGCCGGCGCCGACGAACACGCCGAACCCGGTCATCACCAGCAGGTAGATCAGCGAGGCCTCCGTCGAGGTCGCCAGATCGTCGAGCGCGGCGCGGCGGCCGACATGGACCGAGGGCAGCAGCCGGTCGCGGACGATGGCGCGGGCGGCGTCGGCGGCCGTGGTGAAGTCGGCCAGCGTCGGAGGCAGGCCGCCGGTTTCGGTGCCGCGTGAGACGACCGTGCTGATGATCTGTTCCGTCGCGACCTGTGCCGCGACGACCTGATCGCGCAAGGCCGTTGCCGCCGCCGTTTCGTCGAACAGCGTCACCAGTTGCGCCGTCGCCTCGTCCAGGGCGATCCGGCTCGCGGCCAGCGACTGCTGCCGGCCGGCGTCGCCGGCGCTGAACAGGATCAGGTCGCGTTCGAGGTCGATCAGCGTCGCGTCCACGGCCCGGGCCGCCGCGTCGCGCGGATCGTCGACGGCCGCGACCGTGCTGACGTCCTGCTCAATGCGCGAGGTCAGCAGGTAGGTGACCGCGCTGGTAATGAAGAACAGGAACAGCAGCAGCCCGAACGCAAGCGAGATGCGTTGTGAGATGCTCAGGCGCATCGACCGTCCCTCGGTGTCGCGGGCGTCGATCGGCCGGTCACGGGTCCCTCTCGCGACCGCGCCGCCCACTCACCGGAAAGGCTCTTTCGCAAAGCCGCTCCAATAACTTAGTGGCCCGCGGCAGACTCGCCGATATCCGCCGGCAGTACAAGTCACTCCTTTCCCACGCCGGGCGCCGGCGCGGGTGTGGTTTTCCGGTTACGCTGACGCTGTTAGGTTAGATCACTCGTCCCGAACAGAAAGTAGAGTACCGCGCCACCGCCATGAGCGCCGATATCGAAGCCCGCCTGCGCCGCGAGACCGAGGCCGATGTGCTGTTCGACCGGTTCAGCCGTGGCCGCTACAGCACCGACGCCTCGATCTACCAGATCGAGCCCCTGGGCGTGGCCGTGCCGAAGACACAGGCCGACCTTGAGGCCATCGTCGCCATCGCCGGCGAGGCCGGTGTGCCGATCCTGATGCGCGGCGGCGGCACCTCGCAGTGCGGCCAGACCGTCGGCGAGGCGCTGGTCGTCGATTGTTCCAAACACCTGAACCGGATCATCGAATTCGATCCGGACCGGCGCCAGGCGACGGTCGAGCCGGGCCTGGTGCTGGACCGCCTGAACGGATACCTGCGCAGCCACAAGCTGTTTTTCCCGGTCGACGTGTCGACGTCGGCACAGGCCACGCTGGGTGGCATGGCCGGCAACAACTCCTGCGGTTCGCGCTCGATCCGCTACGGCAACATGGTGCACAACGTCGCCGGCATCGACGCGTTGCTGGCCGACGGCTCGCACCACCGTTTCGCCGACGTCAGCGGCAACCTGGCCGAACTCGACGAGGCCGGCCGCGTGCTGACCCAGGATGTGCGCGCCATCGCCAGCCGCCACGCCCAGGCGATCGACGAGCGCTTCCCCAAGCTGCTGCGCCGGGTCGGCGGCTACAACATCGACATGGTCCCGCCGGAGGGCGGCAACCTGGCCAAGCTGCTGGTCGGCTCGGAGGGCACGCTGGCGGCGTTCCAGCGCCTGACGCTGGACCTCCAGCCGATCCCGGCGCACCGCACGCTCGGCGTCTGCCATTTCCCGCGCTTCTACGACGCGATGGACGCGACCCAGCACATCGTCACGCTGGGCCCGTCGGCGGTGGAACTGGTCGACCGCACGCTGATCGAGCTGGCGCGGGAGATCCCGATCTTCGCCCGCTCGATGGACAAGTTCATCCAGGGCAAGCCGGACGCCGTCCTGCTGGTCGAGTTCTCCGGCGAGGATGCCGACGAGCAGCTCGCCAGGCTCAGGCAGCTGGTCGAGATGATGGGCGACCTGGGTTTCCCCGGCGCCGTCGTCGAGGCCATCGATCCGGCCTTCCAGTCGGAGATCTGGGAGGTCCGCAAGGCCGGCCTGAACATCGTCATGTCGATGAAGGGCGATGGTAAGCCGGTCTCGTTCATCGAGGACTGCGCCGTCGAGCTGAAGGATCTGGCCGAATACACCGACCGCCTGACCCAGGTCTTCCACAAGCACGGCACGGAAGGCACTTGGTACGCCCACGCCTCGGTCGGCACCCTGCACGTGCGCCCGATCCTCAATCTGAAGGAGGAGTACGGGGCGAAACAGATGCGCGCCATCGCCGAGGAAGCCTTCGAGATGGTGCGCGAGTACAAGGGCTCGCACTCCGGCGAGCACGGCGACGGGCTGGTGCGATCCGAGTTCCACCTGCCGATGTTCGGCCAGGAGCTGGTCGACGCCTTCGGCGAGATCAAGCGCCGCTTCGACCCGGAAGGTCGCTTCAACCCCGGCAAGATCGTCGATCCACCGAAGATGGACGACCGCTCGCTGTTCCGCTTCAAGCCCGGCTACAGGACCGACGTGCCGCCGACCGCGCTGGACTGGTCCGACTGGGCCGGGTTCGCCGGTGCGGTGGAGATGTGCAACAACAACGGCGCCTGCCGGAAGTCGGACGCCAACGTGATGTGCCCGTCCTACCGCGTCACCGGCGACGAGCAGCACCTCACGCGCGGTCGCGCCAACACGCTGCGGCTGGCGATCTCCGGCCAGCTCGGGCCCGACGCCTTCACCGATCCGGCGATGGCCGAGACCCTGTCGCTGTGCGTCAGTTGCAAGGGCTGCAAGCGCGAGTGCCCGACCGGCGTCGACATGGCTCGGATGAAGACCGAGGTCATGTACCACTACCGCCAGGCGCACGGCATCCCGCTGAAAGAGAAGTTGATCGCCTACCTGCCGCGCTACGCGGCCTGGGGCAGCCGGCTGGCGCCGTTGCTGAACCTGCGTGACAAGATCCCGGGGCTGGCCAAGCTGTCGGAAAGCCTGCTCGGCTTCTCCGCCCGCCGGCCGCTGCCGAAGTGGCGTGGCGACCGCTTCCGGCAGTCGATCCCGGGCGATGGCACAGCCGGCGACGTGGTGCTCCTGGCCGACACCTTCACCACCTGGTTCGAACCCGAGAATGCGCGAGCGGCCGAGCGCGTGCTGGCCAGCGCCGGCTACCGCGTGCACGTGATCGAAGGCGACGGCGGCCGGCCGCTGTGCTGCGGCCGCACGTTCCTCGCCGCTGGCCTGGTCGACGAGGCGAAGCAGGAAGCGAGCCGCGCGCTCGCCGCGCTGAAACCCGCGCTGGATGCCGGCTGGCCGATCCTGGGTCTGGAACCGTCCTGCCTGTTCTCGCTGCGCGACGAGTGGACGGTGCTCGGCCTGGGCGACGACCGCCCCGCCGGTCAGGCCATGCTGGTCGAGGAGTTCCTGAGTCAGGAGGCCAAGGCCGGCCAGCTGAACCTGCCGCTCAAGGCGCTGCCGCAGCGTCGCGCGCTGCTGCACGGCCACTGCCACCAGAAGGCCTTCGCGACCATGGGCGCGGTCGAGGGCGTGCTGCGCCTGATCCCGGAGCTGGAAGTGCGGACCGTGACGTCGAGCTGCTGCGGCATGGCCGGCGCCTTCGGCTATGACGCCGACACCTACGACGTGTCGATG
>CAZVLI010000060.1:0-10591 GCA_964627965.1 uncultured Rhodospirillales bacterium | reverse complement strand
CGATCAACTTCATCTACAGCCAGCTACAGTTGGTGATCTACCAGGCCGGGGCCATCGACGTGCTGCTGTCGCTACGCGACTTCGACTTCGGCAGCGGTTCGATCGAGGACTTCCTGGCGCTGAACCAGCAGCTCAACGACATGATCCTGTTCAGCGAGGGCTGGTACTTCGGCGACACCGTGCTGCCGGACGACTTCAACGTGCCGGCCGAACGCATGCTGGGGCTCACCGATGGTGTGCCGACGGAGGTCAGCTACGCGTTCAACCCGGACGGCGACTTCGACTGGCTGCTGCTGCTCGACACCAACGTGTTCCTGGACGCATCGCTGCAGAACGTCGCCGCGACCATGGACTTCGCCAGCACGGTCACCGCCAGCTATGTCGGCCCGGACGGCAGCGAGACACGTTCGGGTTCCGGCCTGTTCCCGGGAACGGTGGCACTGGCGGTCGACGACGTGCCGGAGCCGGCCGGTCTCGGGCTGCTGCTGGCCGCGCTGTTGCCGCTCGGTTATGGGCTGCGGCGACGGCGCGCGCTCAGCGCCTGACGACGGCGAGGCGCCCCCGCTAGACGCCGTGGTAGTCGCGATACCAGGCGACGAAGCGGGGGATGCCCTCGTCGATCGGGGTCTTGGGCTGGAAGCCGAAGTCGCGCTGGGCGGCGGCGATGTCGGCATAGGTGTCCTTCACGTCACCCATCTGCATCGGCTTCATCACCTTCTCGGCCTCGCGACCGATCGCCTGCTCCAGAACCTCGATCATGTGCATCAGGTTCTCGGAACGGTGGTTGCCGAGATTGTAGACCGCCTGCGGCGGCGTGCCATCCGGCACCCGGTCGAGCGCGCCGATTACACCGGACACGATGTCGTCGACATAGGTGAAGTCGCGGCGCATGTCGCCATGGTTGAACACGTCGATCGGGCGGCCCTCCAGGATCGCCTTGGTGAACAGCCACATCGCCATGTCCGGCCGGCCCCAGGGGCCGTAGACGGTAAAGAAGCGCAGACCCGTGAGCGGCACGCCGTAGAGATGGGCGTAGGCGTGGCTCATCAGCTCGTCGGCCTTCTTGGTCGCGGCGTAGAGCGAGACCGGGTTGTCGACCGTGTCGGTCTCGGAGAACGGCAGGTGGGTGTTGCCGCCGTAGACCGAACTTGAGCTGGCGTAGACCATGTGGCGCATGCCCTCGCGGTGGCGGGCATACTCCAGCAGCACCATGTGACCCATCAGGTTGGCGCTGACATAGTCGAAGGGGTGGGTCAGCGAATGCCGCACGCCGGCCTGCGCCGCCAAGTGGACGACCCGGTCGACCGGCTCGTCGCCCACCGCCGCGTTGAACGCCTCGCGGTCGGAGATGTCCGTCTGGATGAAGCGAAAGCCGTTGCGGCCCTCCAGCTTCGCCAGCCGCGCCCGCTTCAGGCTCACGTCGTAGTACGGCGTCAGGTTGTCGACGCCGACCACGCGCTCGCCCCGCGCCAGCAGCGCCTGGGTCACGTGGAATCCGATGAAACCGGCGACGCCGGTCAACAGGATGGTCATTGGCCGCCTCGCCGCCGTCCCGAAAACTCGCGCCGCAACATCCTCGCCGCCCGCGCCGCCGTCAAGTCTCGCCGGGCCGCGGCAGCAAGGCGTCGGTGCGCCCGGCGACGTAGTAGAAGATCAGGCCGACCCAGGACTGCGACGCGTAGGCCAGTTCCGCCAGGTTGCGCGCCAGATTGAAGCCGATCACCGCAGGCGCCTTCGCGGTGCGGAAATCCACCGGATAGGCCAGCACGCGCCAGCCGGCGACGCGGAACGTGCCGACCGCCCGCGCCATATGCGCGGCCGAGGTGACGAGCAGCCAGGGACGGTCCGGCGACGGCTGGACCATGGCATAGGTCAGGCGGGCGTTTTCCGCCGTGTTGCGCGACTGGCGCTCGTAGCGCACGCGATCCGGCGCCAGACCGAGCTCGGTGAAGAACCGCGCCGCCACGGCCGATTCGGTCATCGCCGAGCCCAGCACCGCCGCGTCGCCACCGGTGAAGACCATCGGCAGGTCGGGATAGTGGCGGGCCAGCGCCACGGCCGCCGTCATGCGCTCGGCCGCCTCGTTCAGCGCCGGCTGGCCGTGCGCGGCGGTCTGGTCCGGCCGCACCGCGCCGCCGAGCACCACGATGCCACCCAGGCTCTCGGCCGGCGGCAGGTCGGTGATCGGCGGAAAACGGCGTTCGACCGGATGCAGCAGCCAATCGCCGACCGGGAACCAGGCGAGCAACGCCAGAACCAGTGCCACGAACACAGCCAATCGTCGCCCCCAGCGCCGCCACGGCGTCAGCCACAGCAGCACCGCCAGCGCCGCCAGCAGCGCCAGCAGGTTGACCGGCTGCAGCAGCAGCCAGGCCAGCTTCGGAACCAGATAGCCCACCGACGCGCCGTCAGAGGCCGCGCAGGAAGCCGATCAGGGCATCGTTCACGGCCTCGGGGGCCTCCTGCTGCACCCAGTGGCCTGCGCCCGGGACGATGTGCGTGCCGGCGTGGCGCGGGCAGGTCTCGGGCAATGCCGCGATGGCCCGCTGCATGGCGTCCCAGGCGATCACCGGATCCTTCTCCCCGGCAACGAACAGCGCCGGCACGCCGACCTTGGCGCCGGCCCATGGCGCCAGCAGGGCGTGGTTGCGCTCCAGGTTGCGATACCAGTTGAAGCCGCCCCGGAAGCCGCTGGCCTGAAAGCCGGCGATGTAGACCGCGAGATCCGACTCCGGCATCCAGTCCGGCGGCGCGTCGCGTGCCGGCAAGGCGTCGAGCAATCGACCGCTTTCGGCGATCAGCCCGTTCCACATCGGCGCCTCGCCGGAGATGCCGAAGTAGACGCGCATCAGGGCGTCCCGGATATCGGCCTCGAATTCCGCCTCGGCGACACCCGGCTCCTGGAAATAGAGCTGGTAGAAGCGATGCATGCCGGCCTCGCGCAGGACCGCGAGGTTGGCGCGCGGACTGCGCAGCGCATAGGGCACGGACAGGCCGGCGACGGCACGAAAGCGGTCGGGGCGCATCAGCGCACCTTGCCAGGCCACGGGCGCGCCCCAGTCGTGGCCGACGATCACAGCCTGGTCGAGGTCCAGACTGTCGAGCAGGCCGACCATGTCGCCGACCAGATGGAGCAGCGTGTAGTCAGCAATGTCGGCCGGCGCGTCGGAGGCACCGTAACCGCGCATGTCCGGCGCGATGGCGCGAAAACCGGCGTCGGCCAGGGCCGCGATCTGATGCCGCCAGGAATGGCCGAGTTCCGGCCAGCCATGGCATAGCAGGACCGCTGGCCCGGTGCCGGCCTCCTGCACGGACATCGCGATGCCGTTGGTGTCGACGCGGCGGGTCGTGATCTCGGCCATGGCGGCGCTCCTCCTGCGGGCGCCGCACTATAGCCCAGCGCGACGAGGCTAGAAGCGCAGGTTGGCGCGCAACTGCAGACTGTTGTCGCGGTAGGACGCTTCGCCGCGCGGCGTGACTTCGGCAAACTCGGCACGCAGGCCCAGGCGCAGGCCGTAGCGTTCCAGAGCCTCGGCACCGAGCGACAGCGTCAGCCGGTCCTCGCGTTCGCTGTCGAAGCCCTCGTCGCCCGTCAGATGCGCCAGCCGCCCGCCGGCGAACCAGCGCCAGTCGCCATTGCCGCGACGGTGTTCGGCGCCGATGGCGAACTCGCGGGCGTCGCCGGCCGCCTCGCCGTCCTGGGTGTCGGTGTGGCGGATCGCCTCCAGCCGCAGGATCACCCGGCCGGGCCAGGTCAGCTTCAATTCGGTGCGCTCGCTGTGCCGCGCCGATTCCGCATCGCCGCTGAGGGACGTCTTGGTTCGCTCGGTCCTGTTCAACACCACCGCCGCCTCACGCGGCACCCAGGTCGCGACGTCGTCGAAGCGATAGCGCACGGTGCCGGTCCAGCCGATCCAGGCGCGGGTGTCGTCCAGGCGGCGATCGAGATTGTCGCGGCTGCGATGATGGTCCAGCGCCACCGTCCACTGCTCGTAGCGCGCGGCCAGCCCCGCGGACCGCATCTCCCGGTCGCGCTCCAGCGCCGAAGCCGGACCGTCGAAAGCCGGCTCGGCGCGCTGGTGTCGCAGGATGCCGTCGAGCCGCAGGTCACCGCCGCGCAGGAGGGTGGCGCGCAGGCGCTGGCGCGTCGCCATGCCCCACTGGTCGATGCCGTTGTTGGCGCCGGCCAGCTCCGACAACCACTCCGCGCGGCCGTCGCGGGTGCGCAGGATCGACGTCATGGCAAGACCACGGGCGCCCATCTGCCGGGTGTCCGGGTCGGCCTCGGCCAGCCGCTCCAGGTCGCGCTCCTCGGGCAAGGCCTCCGCCGTGCTGGCGCGGACAGTCCAGCGCAGGCCGCGACCGCGCCACAAGTCGATGCCGGCCTGGCTGAAGCGGACGCGGGCGCCGTCGTCGCCCAGCGGGTTCTCGACGCTCCAGATCCGGCCGAGGTCGGCGCTGACGAAGGAGAGCTTGCGGCCGCCGATGCGGGTTTCCAGGACCAGCCCGCAGCCCTGCATGCCGGCCGAGGTCAGCGACCCGCCGCGGCCGATGCGGACCACATCCTCGCGCGCCGCCGCGCCAAGCCCGATCGGGTCCTCGTCTTCGATGCATTGCGCGCGCGCGGGCGCAGCCGCCAGGGCGACCCCGGCGGCGGTCAAGAACGCGATACACACTCGGTGATGCGGGCGAACCATGCCTGCTCCTCCATCGGGAGGTTAGGCAGGTAGGTCTTTAGGGCGGGAAAACGAGCGTGGCTGACGCCGCGTTAACCCTTTTCGTCGGGTGGCTCCAGCGAGGTCAGGCCGCCGGTCCGGACGTAGAGCAGGCAACCCTTCTCGCTGTACGGCGCATGGCGGCTGCCGGGGCGGTAGTGGAACCAGCAGAGCGGACCGTAGCGGCCGTTCTCGTCGGCGATTTCGCCTTCCAGCACCAGGACTTCCTCGCCGTCGGGGTGATCGTGGAGCCCGGCCTGGCCACCGGGGGGTATGCGCACCAGACGCACCTGCTCGGGATGGTCCGGCGGATCGTAGAGGACGCGCTGCGTCAGCCCGTCGGAACGACCCGGCACGCTCGGCAGGTCATCGGTGTTCAGCACCACGCGTTCGCGCTCGCCGGGATACTGGCGGAGCTTCACGAACAGGACGCACCCATCGCGCGTGTAAGGGGCATGACTGGAACCATGCGGGTTGAACACGAAGGTGCCGGCCGGGTAGTCGCCGTGCTCGTCGCTGAACGTGCCCTCCAGGACCAGGAACTCCTCGCCCTCCGGGTGCCGGTGCAGCGGGAACCGGGCGCCCGGCTTGTAGCGGACGATGGACGTGACGCGACCACTTTCCGCCTCGCCAGCATGCTCCAGACGCTTGCGCGCCACGCCGCCAGCCGGGCTCTCCACCCAGTCCATCGCCGCGGCGTCGGCGACGTAGGGCTCCACGTCAGCTACCGCCCTTCAGCGCGTCCCAGTAGTCCTGGTTCATGTAGAACATCATCGTGTCGTGCTCCGCCGTCAGGCACTGGCGCAGGCTGGTGGTCTGGTTGTTGCGCGAGATCAGCGTGCAGTAGTCGCGGGCATCGGTGACGAACGGCCGCGCCGCCGCCGGCAGGGCGGCAATACGATCCGGCGTCAACACGCGGTCGACCTCGGCCCGCGCCACGGTCGTCGGCATCCGGCCGGCCGGCAGGGCATTGACCAGGCGGATGGTTTCCCGGGCCGCGGCCATGCGCACCCGATCCTCGTCGACCATCTTGCGGCCGATGTCGCGCAGCACGGTCGTCGCCAGCGCCAGCTCCGCCTCGCTCTGCGGGTTCGGATCGCCGGCCACCGGCACCGGCAGCAGCGCCGCGTCGTCGTCGACGCGCACCGCGACGTTCACCAGGCCACGGGCCTCGATCGCCTCGCGCGGCAGGCTCAGGACGACGCTGACGTGGTTGCGGCCGGCCTTGAAGGTCGCCAGGGCCGGGTCGAGCGTCACTTGGGCGCCATCGGCCGTGGTGCCGACGATCTCCACCGTCTCAGCCGACGCCAAGCTATAGGGATGGCCGCCGACCGGTGCGGGCCGCTCCGCCTGGAGGCAGAAACTGGTGAAATGCGCGGCGCAGCTGTCGCCGGCGCAACTCAGTTGGACCGGCGCGTCGGTGGCGACCAGCGCCAGGACCTGCGGCGCGGCCGCGGCCGATCCCGTCCATCCCAGCCACGCCAGCGCCGCCGTCAAAATGATCCGCATGTTGCCCCTCCATCGGCTATGTCAAATAGACTTGTTCGATGACGCCGTAGGGTCAAGCAACGGATGCGTGAGCCAGTTGCCCTTGGCGCGCGCGCAGGCCGGACCATCTGGAATGACATGAGGCAAGAAGACTTTCGACCGACCCGCCGTGCCGTCCTGGCCGGGCTGGGGGCAATGGCAGCGCCGCTGCCGGCGATCGCCGAAGCCGGCCCGCACACCCGGCCGATTCCGGCGACCGGCGAACGGGTGCCGGCGATTGGCATGGGCACCTGGATCACCTTCAACGTCGGCGACGATTCCAGCCTGCGCGCGGCGCGGACCGAGGTGCTGCAGACCTTCTTCGACATGGGTGGCCGGGTGGTCGACTCGTCGCCGATGTATGGCTCGGCGCAGGCGGTGCTCGGCCATGCGCTGGCGCGGGTGACCGACCCCGGCCGTCTGTTCTCCGCGACCAAGGTGTGGACGCCGCTGGCGATGATGGGCGACGACCAGATGGCCGAGGCGCGCGAGCTGTGGGGCATCCCGCGCTTCGACCTGATGCAGGTCCACAACCTGCTGAACTGGGAAAGCCACCTGGAGACGATCGAGGCCGAACGCGCGGCCGGCCGCGTGCGCTATGTCGGCGTGACCACCTCGCATGGGCGGCGGCACGACGAACTGGAACGGGTGATGGCGAACCAGCCGCTGGACGCGGTGCAGCTCACCTACAACGTCGTCGACCGCGAGGCGGAGGCGCGGTTGCTGCCGCTGGCGGCCGAGCGCGGGCTGATGGTGGTGGTGAACCGGCCGTTCAAGCGCGGTGCGCTCTTCGATACCTACGCGCGCCACCCGTTGCCGTCGTGGGCGAGCGAGATCGACTGCACGAACTGGGCGCAGGTGTTCTTGAAGTTCGTGATCTCGCACCCGGCGGTGACGGTGGCGATCCCGGCGACCAGCCGCGTCGACCACATGACGGAGAACATGGGCGCGCTCACCGGCCGCCTGCCCGACGAGGCCTTGCGGATGCGCATGGCGCGCGACATCGCCGCCCTATGATCGCGTTCGACCGCGACAGCTACCTGGCGCTGTTCGCGGCGTATAACGGCGACATCTGGCCGTGGCCGCTGCTGGGGCTGGCGATGGCGCTGCTGCCGTTGGCGGCGATGCGCTGGCGCTGGCCGCAACGCGACCGCGTTGTGGCGGTGGCGCTGGTGGCGATGTGGGCCTGGACCGCGGCCGTCTACCACTGGACCTACTTCGCCAGTATCAACTTCACCGCGCCGGTGCTGGCCGGCGCCTTTGCCTTGCAAGCGCTGCTGCTGGCATGGACTGGGGTGGTTCGCGGCCGCCTCCGCGTCGCCTGGCACGGGAACCTGGCGAGCTGGGCTGGCGCCGTGCTGATGATCTTCGCGGTGGTCGGCTATCCGGCCTGGTGCTGGCTCGATGGCCACGCCTGGCCGCGCGTTGCCCTGGCCGGCAGTGCCCCGACGCCGACGGTGCTGCTGACACTCGGCGCCCTGATCGCGGCGCGGGCGCCGTGGCACCTGTTCGCCATCCCACTGCTATGGGCGGCCGTTGCCAGCCTCGCGGCATGGGAACTCGACCTGCCGCCCGACCTCTCGCTCGTCGCCGCCGGACTGGCCGCCGCGCTGGTGCGGGCGCTGCCCGTCCACGCTAGCCGTTGAACAGCGACAGGATGGTCTGCGGGCTGCTGTTGGCGATGCCGAGCGCCTGCACGCCGAGCTGCTGCTTGGTCTGCAGCGCCTGAAGCTCCGCCGCCTCCTGCGCGAGATCGGCGTCGACCAGATTGCCGATTCCCGCCTTGAAGATGTCCATCAGCTTGCCGGTGAAGTCGTTCTGGATGTCGATCCGCTTCGCCGCCGAGCCGAGCGTGGACAACGCCTCCGACACCGTGACGATCGCGGTCTCCACGATCGCGAGCGATGTCTGCGCGTTCGCCGAGGTGTAGAGATCGGCGCCCGGCAGGCCGAACTGCAGCGTGATCGCCTGGATTGGCGTCGCAGAGACGGTGAAGGTGCTGCCGTCGACTCGGGTCAACACTTCCAGGTCCGCCGCACCGTTCTCGACCAGGTTCACGCCGTTGAATTCGGCGGAGCGCACCACCTCGTCGATCTGGTCGCGCAACGCCAGGAAGTCGTTGGTCAGCGCCGTGCGCGAGGTCGCGTCGATGCCGGCCTGATTGCCCTGCACCGCCTTCGCCTTCATCTCCAGCAGCAGGTCGGAGACCTCTTCCGCCGCCGTCAGGGCCACGTTCACCGTCGCCTCGGCGTTCGACAGCGCGGTACGAACCGCACCCAGGCCGGCGATGTCGCCGCGCATGTTCTGCGCGATGGCGTAGGTCGAGGCGTCGTCCTTCGGGCCGTTCACCCGCAGGCCGGTGGTGGTGTTGAGCTGGGTTCGCTCCAGCGCCTTGTTCGTTGTGGTGAGATTTTGCAGCGCAACCATCGCGCCGCGATTGGTGTTGACCGATAACGCCATCGACGACCTCGTAAAGCCGGTACTCCGGGCATCACCAAGCAAACCTCGGGCCATGGTTAACGGCTTGAGAAGACTGGCGTTCGGCCTTGCAGCAGGCGCGGCAGGCAGGTCTTGCCGGGTCGTCCTGGCCTACAACGGCGGCTTCTTCCCAATCCAGGGCCGGGCCTGTTCGAGCTGTGCGGCCAGGCGGAACAGGATGTCCTCGCGACCGAGCGCGGCGCCGAAGTGGATGCCGATCGGCAGGCCCGACCGGCTCCAGGCCAGCGGCAGGCTCATCGCCGGACCACCGGACATGTTGAACGGGATGGTGAACGGCGCCTCGTCGACGAGCTGATCGAGATAGGCGCCGACGTCGTCGGTGCTTATGTCGATCTCGCCGATCCGGAGCGGCGGCCGCGCCAGGGTCGGCGACAGCAGCAAGTCCCAGCTCTCGAAGAAGCGACCATAGGCACGGCCGAGCTGGTGCATGAGGAAGACGCCGCCGGCGTAGTCGGCCGCGGTGTACTGCCGCCCCTCCTCGGCCCAGGCGGCCGAAACGCGCTCCACGTCGTCGTCGCGCTGCGCCCGGCCGAGCCGCGCCAGCCGAGCGTCGATCAGCATCCGCAGGTTGCCGCCGATCAGCACCCGCAACGCCCGCATCGCCGGGCCGATGTCATGGTCGGGCGCGGCTTCCTCGACATGGTGCCCCAGGCTCTCGCAGAGGTTGGCGATGTCGCGCACGGCCGCCGCGTTCTCCGGATCGACCGCCTGACCGGCGCCGCCGACGGTGGTAAAGGCGATGCGCAGTCTGCCAGGATCAGCACCGACTTCCTCGGCATAGGGCCGCGCTGGCGGCGGCGCGGCGTAAGGATCGCCGGGCGCGGGCCCGTGCGTGGCGTCGAGGATCGCGGCGCTGTCGCGCACCGTCAGGGTCACGGCGTGGCCGGTCGACAGGCCGGCAAGCCCCTCACCCGTGTCCGGCCCCAGCGGATAGCGCCCGCGGCTGGGCTTCAGGCCGAACAGGCCGTTGTTCGCGGCAGGGATGCGGATCGAGCCGCCGCTGTCGGTGGCGTGCGCGGCCGGCACGATGCGGGCGCCGACGACCGCGCCGCCACCGCCACTCGATCCGCCTGCGGAATGATCGAGGTTCCACGGGTTGCGCGTGGCCCCGAACAGGGTTGGCTCGGTCGTCATGGCGCCGCCGAACTCGGGTGTGTTGGTCTTGCCGGCGATCACGAGGCCGGCGGCGCGCCAGCGCTCGGTGATGGTGCTGTCATGGTCGGCGACGTTGTCGGCGAAAAGACGGCTGCCGTTGGTTGTCGGCGAGCCGCGCACCAGCACGTTGAAGTCCTTCACCAGCCACGGCAGACCGGCCAGTGGCCCCGCCGGCAGGCCGGCCTCGATCGTCGCACGCGCCTCGTCCAGCATCGGGTGGACCACGGCGTTGATCTTCGGGTTGCGGTCGGCGAGCCGGCGAAGGCATCGAAGACTTCCGTCGCTTTGACCTCGCCCCTGGCGATCAGGTCGGCCAGGCCGAGCGCGTCATAGTCCTCGTAGTCGGCGAAGGCGGCCATGGCGATGTCCTCTAGGGCTTGGCGGGGCGCGGGTGGTCGCCAGTATAGCGGGCGCGCGGTCGGATCAGGCCAGGGGTGCGGTACTGCTCCTGTGCGTGGGCGATCCAGCCGATCACCCGACCGGTGGCGAACGGCGCCAGCGTCGCGTCGGTCGGCAGATCGGGCGCCCGCGCCAGCGCGGCGCGCGCGAAGTCCACGTTCGGCGCGCGCCCGGTGAGTTCCGCGACGGCTTCGGCCACGGCGAGGTCGTCGATCAAGGTCGGCGCGTCGGGGCGCATCTCCCGTAGCGCGTCCAGGAGTGCCACGGCCCGCTCGTCGCCGTCCGGGTACAGCGGA
>CAZVLI010000059.1:0-10634 GCA_964627965.1 uncultured Rhodospirillales bacterium | reverse complement strand
GGTGTAGGTCATCCGGGCGGCGATGGCGCTGGGCGTGAGGCCGTGCTCCACCAAGGTGACCAGCACCGCGTTGAACAGCTTCGACTGCGCCGGCGTCGGTACCTCGCCAGTGAGCTGGAAGTAAGAGAAATCGCCGAGGTTCAAATTGCCCAGGATCTCGTCAGGCAAGCTGCGTCCCCGGATCGTGATCTTGTCGCGCGTGCTCCAGGCGATATCGGAACGGATCGGCTTTGGCGTCCTCGCCATGACGGCACCTCCCATTTTCGGCGAACTCGGCTGAGTTTAGACGGTTGGGCTGCCGCAGTGGGCGAAGTCGTGCTATTTGTTGGCCCGGTCAACAACGTACCTGGCGTACAGAGAACCAGAACAGGGAGATTTCACCATGCGGAAACACCTCGGATTGTGGCTCGCGGCCGCGACGGCCGCGGCCCTGGCAACCGCCCCGGCCCAGGCCGACGAAGCGACGCTGAACGCGGCGAGCTGCTTCCCGATCGGCAGCCCGGTCTCCAAGCCGTTCGAGGCGCTGGTCAACACCATCAACGAGCGCGGCAAGGGCAAGGTGCAGATCAAGATGGTCGGCGGCGCGCCGGCGATCGGCAGCCCGTTCACCCTGACCCAGAAGATGGCCGCCGGCGCCTACGACATGGTCGGCTGCACCGAAGCCTATTTCGGCAACGTGCTGCCCGAGGCGCCGGTGATGCGCTTCGCCGAGAAGACCTATGCCGAACTGCGCAAGAACGGCGGCATGGACTACATGCAGAAGCTGTTCCACGGCAAGGGCATGCACTTCCTCGCCCGCTACAACGACTTCGGCCCGTTCCACCTGTGGCTGGCCAAGCCGATCGACAAGCCCGACCTGACCGGGCTGCACCTGCGTGTCTCGCCGGTCTACACCGCCTTCTTCAAGGCGCTGGGCGCCACCGTGCAGACCTCCAACATCGCCCAGGTTTACACCTACATGGAGAACGGCACGGTCGGCGGCTACGGCTGGCCGGCGCTGGGCTGGGTGCCGTCGTGGATCAAGGTCACCAAGGTCCGCGTCGAGCCCGGCTTCTACAACGGGACGCTGCACGCCCTGGTCAACCTGCGGAAGTGGGAGTCGCTCTCCGCGGAGCAGCAGGCGGTGCTGAACGAGGTCGCGCTGGAGTTCGAGGCCCGTTCCGAGTTTGACAGCCCGGAACTGACCGCCGCGCTGAAGAAGCAGAAGGACTGGATGGCCAGCGAAGGCATGCAGACCGTGACCTTCACCGGCGCCGACGCCGAGAAGTGGCTGAAGACGGCGAGCGATGCCGGCTGGGCGGAAGTGCTGGAACGCAGCCCCGAGCACGGGCCGAAGCTGCGCGCCCTGTTCACGAAGTAGGACGGCAATGGCGCGGGCGGCACCGGCGATGCTGGTGCCGCCCGCGTCGCCGTTGATCGAGTAGCCGTCGATGGGCAGGGTCGTCGACGCCTTCGAGGCGATGTTCAACCGTTTGATACTGGCCCTGGCGGCGCTGGTCGCGCTGTCGCTCGGCCTGATCGCCCTCGGGATCGCGCTCAACCTGGTGCTGCTAAAGACCGGAGTGGGCAGCATCTGGTGGCTCTACGAGGCGGTCGAGTACGCGCTGTTCGTCGGCGTGTTCATCGCCGCGCCGTGGGTGCTGCAGCAGGGCGCGCATGTGCGTGTCGACGTGCTGACCGCGGCCCTGCCCCACTCGCTGTCGATGCGGCTGGAACAGGCCCTCGATGTCGGGGGCGCGGACCTGGGCGCGGTGCTCTGCTACTACGGCGCCCGTGAGGCGACGATGGAGTTCGAGTTCGGCACGCTGCCGGACAAGGACCTGCGGATCGAGAACTGGATCATGCTGACGGTGTTCGCCAGCGCCTTCGCGCTGCTCGGCATCGAGTTCCTGTTGCGTATCCGCCGCGCCGGCGAGGCGATCCGCACCGAGGCTGGACTCTAGCCATGGAGTGGTACGCGGCCCTCACCTTGCTGCTCGGCACCGTCTGCGTGCTGATGTTCCTCGGCCTGCCGGTGGCGCTGGCCTTCTTCGCCGCCAACGTGCTCGGCACCTACCTGTTCATCAACGGCGACATCGGCCTGGTGTTCATGCCGATGGAGTTCCACAACGCGATCAAGTTCACGCTGGCGCCGATCGCGCTGTTCCTGCTGATGGGCGAAATCCTGTTGCAGACCGGCGTGGCGTTTAAGGCGATCGGCGCCATCGACCGGATGATCTCGCGCGTGCCGGGACGGTTGGCCGTGGTCTCCGTGGTCGGCGGCACGGTGTTCTCCTCGCTCAGCGGGTCGACCATCGCGAATACCGCCATCCTCGGTTCGGTCCTGCTGCCCGACATGGTACGGCGCGGCTACCAGCCGTCGATCTCCATGGGACCGATCATGGCGGTCGGCGGTATCGCCATGCTGATCCCGCCGTCGGCGCTGGCGGTGCTGTTGGCGAGCCTGGCGGAGCAGTCGGTGGCGCAGTTGCTGGTCGCCGGGATCGTGCCCGGCATCCTGATGGCGCTACTGTTCCTGGCCTACGTGATCGGCCGCTGCATCATCAACCCGTCGCTGGCGCCGACCTACGCCCTGGACGAGAGCCAGCTCGACGAGCCGCTCACCATCGCCCTGAAGCGCGGCGACCGCGTGCTGTGGCAGGCCACCTACCGCGGCCGCTGGCTGCGGTTGCTGAACCGCATCCTGCCGTTCCTGCTCTATATCCTGCCGCTGCTGTCGATCTTCGTGGTCGTGGTCGGCTCGATCTTCTTCAAGCTGGCTGCCCCGACCGAGGCAGCGGCGCTCGGCTGTGTCGCGGCGCTGGTGGCCTGCTACTTCTTCCGCCTGTTCCGCAACACGATCTCGATCAGCGGCATCGACGGCGCCGACTTCAACTGGCGCGCAATCGCCAAGGCGCTGATGGAGTCGGCGAAAATCAACACGATGATCCTGTTCATCATCGCCGGCTCGCTGGTGTTCTCGCAGGCGTTGTCGAACTCCGGCGCCACCGACGGCCTGCTGCAGCAGGTCACGTCGATGGACCTGACGCCGCTCACCGTGGTCCTGGTGATGATGGGCGTGCTGCTGTTCCTGGGCGCGTTCATGGACCAGGTCAGCATGCTGCTGCTGACGCTGCCGTTCTTCCTGCTCGGCTCCAGCTCGTTGCAGGCGGTATTCCAGATCGACGTCATCTGGCTGATGGTGCTGATGCTGATCGCGATGGAGATCAGCCTGCTGACACCGCCCTTCGGCCTGCTGCTCTACGTGATGAAGGGCGTCGCGTCGTTCCCTGTGACGCTGGGTCAGGTGGTGCGCTCCGCCCTGCCCTTCATCGTCATCGAGATGCTGGTGCTGATCCTGCTGATCGCGGTCCCGGAGGTCGCAACATGGCTGCCGAGCCAGATCGGGTAGCTCAGCGCGCGTAGTCGCAGCCGTCGTCTCCGGCGGCTGCGGCTTGGCGTCATCCATCGCCTTGGCGAAGATCCGGCGGCTGTGCTTCGAGGCGATGGCAGATGGTCCCTGTCTGGCGGATGTCCAGATTGCGCGCCTTGATCAGGACCTATGCCGCGCTCGTCGATGCGACGCGGCTGTGGTGCGTCAGTGGCACCGATGTTAGAGAGGATGTTGCGCGTCTCCTTCCGATTCGCCGGGCCTGGCCTCCGCGGAGCTCGACAATGATCCTCAAGTATTTGCTCGGAAGCCTAATCGGCCTCGCGGTGACGTGGCTCCTGGCATCGCGGCTGCTGCCCGGCGCGCCGGCGTGGATCTACGACGACGTCATGGAGACCGCGAATCTGGCCCCGGGCCCAGTGCGCTACGTCGGCGAGGCCATCGGCCACATAGAGCAAGACAAGGCGCTCGCGTTCGATCTTGCCGGTATCGACCTCACGCGGGACAAGGTGCTGATCTGGGGCGACTCGCAGATCCATGCCCTGGCGTTGCAAAGCGGCGAGAGACTGCACTCCCGTCTTGAGCGTATCCGGGGCGCCGGCCGCATCGATTATGGCGCCGTCGCATTGGGTCGCGGCGGCTACAGCATCGGCGACTGGCATCATCGTATCCCGATTGGTGAGCGGCATTTCGCCCCGGTCGTCGCGCATCTCCTCCTGATAAGCGCGGTTCATGACCTTCTGCCCGGCGGCGAGGGCGAGCGCGCCGACCAACTCGTGCCAGGCCCACCGCCACGCTTCGTCTACACGGACGAAGCCGTCCATCGGGCACATGCCGAGCGACTGAACAACCTCGCGCCATCGTGGGTCGTGGAGGGCGGCCTCTATCCGCTCTACCGCGAGGTCTGGCTCGGCCGACCGCTGGTGACCGGTTATCTGCGCCCCAGCCATTGGCTGGCGCGGCTCCGCGACGTCCAGTCGGCGACTCCGTCGGCGCCGCCCGATCGCGATCGCCCCCGTTTCTCGCCGCAGGCCGCCCGCGATATCTGGCGCCAGGTCCTGCCCACGCTCCGGGCTCGAACGTCGCTTCCCGTCGTGATCGCCTATGCGCCGCGTGTGCCCAGGCTGCGTGGCGGCCGCGTCGTGACCGAAGATCCACATGACGCCTGGATCACCGCTCTCATCGAGGTCGCGAACGAGAGCGGCATCGACGTCATCGACATGCGACCCAGTTTCCGCGCGCTCTACGACAGCGAACGGCGCTTCCCGCGAGGCTTTGCCACCTCAAGACCGGACGCCGGCCACCTCAATGCCATCGGCACTTCGCTCATCGCCGACGCGATCGCGGCATCCTATCCCGACGCCACCGCCTACGGCGCCGCGCCGCGATGATCTTCTCGACCGTCGAGTTCCTGGTCTTCTTCGTCGCGTTCGTGCTCGTCGGCCTTGCGGCCTGCCGGCTGCTCCTACCTTACTGGTGCGAGAAGGCCTTCCTGCTGCTGGTCAGCTATCTGTTCTACGCCATGTGGGATTGGCGCTTCTGTCTCCACCCTCATCGACTATGTCCTCGGGCAGGCAATCGCCACAGAAGCGAGCCTCGCGCGCCGACGCTGGCTTCTGACTCTTTCGATTGCGGCGAACCTGACGTTTCTCGGCTTCTTCAAGTACTTCAATTTCTTCGTCGACCAGCTCCTCACCGTCCTGCCCTTCGCGACGTCGGACGATGTGCTGAGGATCATCCTGCCGGTCGGCATCTCGTTCTACACCTTCCAGACGATGAGCTATTCGATCGATGTGTTCCGGCGGCGCATACCGGCGGAGCGCTCGCTGCTGAACTTCGCGCTCTTTGTCGCGTTCTTCCCGCAGCTCGTCGCCGGACCAATCGTTCGCGCCAGCCTGTTCCTGCCGCAGTTGCAGACGCCGCCGCGCGTCACGATCCGCAAGCTGCACTCGGGACTGATCATCTTCTCGGTGGGCCTGTTCAAGAAGGTGATGATCGCGGACAGGTTGGCGCCTTTCGTCGACATCACCTTCGACAATCCAGGGCTGTTCGACGCCCTCACGACATGGCTGTCGGTGATTGCGTTCGGTGTCCAGATCTATGCCGACTTCTCCGGCTACTCAGACATGGCCTACGGCGTCGCGCTGGTGATGGGCTACCGGCTTGTCCGGAACTTCCGTCTCCCCTATCTCGCCACCGATCCATCGGATTTCTGGCGCCGATGGCACGTGTCGCTGTCGTCGTGGCTCCGCGACTATCTATACATACCGCTCGGCGGCAGTCGGCATGGCGCCCTTATGACGGTGCGGAACGTGATCGTCACGATGGCCCTCGGCGGCCTGTGGCATGGCGCGGCGTGGCACTTCGTCGCCTGGGGCCTGATGCATGGCGCAGTTATCGCCAGCGGACATCAACTTGCTCGGATCGGCCTGTGGCCGCGACGCTTCGGGGGGTGGCTGATCACGATTGGCGCCGTCTTCCTGATCTGGATCTTCTTCCGCGCAACGACGTTCGAGGGCGCGGTCGCCATTCTCGGCCAGCTGTTCGCACCCGATCGCGGCATCGCCTGGATGGCGCCGGTGCCGATGGTGATGATTGGCCTGGTGTCCGCGCACCACCTCCTGATGGCTACGAAGTGGCGGCGCTGGGGCTTCCTTACGCGACGCAATCCGCTGACGCCGCTCCTGGTGCCGCTGCTTTGGTTGCTGCCGGCGTTGTTCTATCCCAAGGCCTTCCAGCCGTTCATCTATTTCCAGTTCTAGTTCGCGGCCCGGAGCTTCTCGAATGACTCACATGAAATCGCCACGGGCGTTGCTCGCGGCGGCGGATCGGGATCGGCGAGCTTTCGCGCTGTGGCGGCGGCCGGGGGCCATGCGGATCGAGGCCGTCGTCGGCCGGCGGGAGATCGTGCGGCGACCGGTGTTCGCATCGGAGACGCCGGGTTTCGCGTTGGCGGACTTCGTGGCGCCAGGCGCCGGACCGGTAGACACGATAGAGGCGGAGATTGTGGTCTCCGGTGAGACACTTCGTTTTGCGGACGGCGATCGACTGGTCGACGCACCGGTGAACGAGGCGCAGCGCGATCTGTTACAGGCGGCGCAGGCGCCGGCCGCGCCGGTGCGCGCAGGCGATGCCGCGCAACCGCCGGCAATCACCGACGAGGCGGCGTATCACGCGGTCGTCGCGAAGGTGGTGGCGGCAATCGACGCCGGGCGGTTCGCCAAGGTCGTGACGTCGCGCGCGGAACCTCGGCCCCTGCCCGCCGACTTGGATTTGCTGGAGCTGTTCGAGCGGTTGGCGGCGCGCTACCCGGCCGCCTTCGTCTGTCTCGTCAACCGGCCGGGGCACGACACGTGGCTGGTGGCGACGCCAGAGACGCTACTGAGCTGGCGCGACGGCACGTTGCGAACGATGGCGCTGGCCGGCACGCAGAACCTGCCGGACGTGGAAGACCTATCGACCGTCACGTGGGTCGACAAGCTGATCGAAGAACAGGCCATCGTGTCACGCGACATCCGCCGCGCCTTTGCCGCCTGTGGGGTGACCGCCTACCAGGAAACCGGGCCGCGCACCGTACGGGCCGCCAACCTGGTGCATCTTCGTTCGGAGTTCGTCGTGCCCGACGTCGGACCGGACAAGGCAGCGGCGTTGCTGGGCACGCTGCACCCGACGGCGGCGGTGTGCGGCCTGCCGAAGGCCGATGCCGCCGCCTTCCTGCGTACGCACGAAGGCTACGACCGATCCTGCTACGCCGGCTTTCTCGGGCCGGTCAATCTGGACGGCGGCACCGATCTGTTCGTCAACCTGCGCACGTCGCGCATCATCGGCGACACGGCCTACCTCTACGTCGGCGGCGGCATCGTCGCCGGCTCGGACCCGACGGCCGAATGGGACGAGACGGTGGCGAAGACGCGGACGGTCGGCGCCGTGCTCGACGGCTAGGCGCGCCAGCGCAGGAACCACTTCTCCGCGCGGTTGATCAGCCAGTTCACGCACAGGCCGAGGATCGACAGCATGGCGACGCCGGCAATGAGCTGGTCCGTCGCCATCAGGTTGCCGGCCAGTAACACGTAGGCGCCGATGCCGAACTCGGCGCCGATCATCTCCGCCGCGACCAGCAGGATGATCGAGATCGACGCCGAGATGCGCATGCCCGACAGGATCGCCGGCAGCGCGCTGGGCAGCACGATCTTCCAGACGATGGCGGCGCGCGACAGGCCGAAGCTCTGGCCCATGCGGATCAGGCCGCGATCCACCGCGTCGATACCGCCGTAGGTAGCGATCACCGTCGGAAAGAAGCAACCGAACAGGATCGTCGCGACCTTCGAGCCCTCGCCGATGCCGAACCAGATGATGAATAGCGGCAGCAGCGCGATCTTCGGGATCGGGAAGATCGCCGCCACCAGCGGCGCCAGCCCAGCGCGGGTGATCGAGTACAGCCCGATCAGGATGCCGACGCTGAGCCCCAGCAGCGTTCCCGTCGTCCAGCCGACGACCAGCCGCGTGAGCGAGGCGGAGATGTGCTTCCACAACATGCCGCTCTCGAACAGGTCGACGAGCGCCTGGATCGCTTCGCTCGGCGCGGGCAAGATCAGCGGCGTGATGATGCCCACGCGCGATCCCGCCTCCCACAACAACAGCAAAGCGGCGAAGACGGCCGGCCCGACCCACCGCTGCGGTTTCGGCGCGAAACCACCGCCGCGGAATGCGACTTGCCGGCCTTCGCCAGACGCGACTTGCCGACCGTCGCCGGCGGATACGTCAACCATTGGCCAGCTCCCGGTCGGCGGTGAGCGCTTCCTGGCGCATCATCTCCCATAGCTCCTGTTGCAGGTCGGCCAGACGCCCGGCCTGCGCGGCACGCTCTGCCACCGGCACGTCGATCTCCACGATCTCGCGGATCTCGCCGGGCCGGCGTGACAGCACCACGACCCGATGGCCGAGACGCACCGCCTCGTTGAGATTGTGGGTGACGTAGCAGGCGGTGAAGGTCTCGCGGGTCCATAGACCGACCAGGTCGTCGAGCAGTAGCTCGCGTGTCTGGCTGTCGAGCGCCGACAGGGGTTCGTCCATCAGCAGCACCGCCGGATTGACGGCAAGCGCGCGGGCGATGGCGACACGTTGCTTCATGCCGCCGGAGAGTTGCTTGGGGAACACGTCGGCGAAGTCGGTGAGACGCGTGCGTTCAAGCACATCGGCGATGCGCCGCGCGGATTCCTCGCGGCCCAGGCGATGGCCCTCCAGCGCCAGCGACACGTTGCCGGCGACGGTGCGCCAGGGCAGCAGCGCGAAGTCCTGGAAGATGTAGGTGAGCGGGTTCAGCGAGTCTGCCGGCGGCTCGCCGAGTTGCAGAACGGCGCCGTCGCTGGGGCGTTCCAGGCCACCGATCAGGCGCAGCAAGGTCGACTTGCCGCAGCCCGACGGGCCGATGATGCAGACGATCTCGCCGCTGGCGATCTTCAGGTCGATGCCGCGCAGAACCTCGAGATCGCCATAACGGTGCGACAGTCCAGCGATCTCGAGGTCCATGACAGCGCGGCGGTCCCGCCTCAGTAGGTCCGCACGAAGGTGGCGTCGGCCAGCTGGTCGATGTTGAGCGACTGCGGCACCAGGTTCTGCTTCTGGAACCAGATCATCTGCCGCGTCACGTCGGTCAGGTGCAGCGCCGCGCCCTCGTTCAGGTTCATCGCCCCGGCCTGGATCGATGGTGCCGCCTTCTCGTAGGGGCGGTCGACGTAGACGTACTTGTGGATGAGCTTGGTCATCTCCTCCAGCTCTTCGGGCGTCCCCTCCTTGCGCACCATCACGCGATTGAAGTCGGCGATGCCCTGCGAGTAGGCCTTCACGAACCGGGCGACCATGTCCCGGTTCTCCTTGGTGTTCTTGGTCGAGGTGAAGAGCGTGGAGATCTGGTACTCGGCGTAGTTGTAAAGCCAGCCGATCTCCTTGGCCGCGCCGCCACGGGTCAGCGCCTTGGCGATGTGCGGCACCATGATCATCGAGTCGACCTGGCCGCTCTTCAGCGCGCCGATCATCGCGCCGACCTTCTGCAGCGGCACCAGCTTCACGTCGGAGAGCGGGAAGCCCTCCTTCTCGGCGATGCGCGCGGTCATGTAGTGGAAGGTCGAGCCGACCTGCGTCATGGCCAGGGAGTGCCCCGGCAGCTTGTCCGGCGAGGTCAGGCCGGCGTCGTAGGCCTTGTTCGACGCCATGATCATCATGCCGTCGATGCCCTTCTTCTCGTGCAGCACGCCGGCGACGACTTTCACCGCATCCTTGGCGGCCAGGTTCATTAGACCACCGGTGACGCCGGCGATACCGAAGTCGGCGTCGCCCGCCGCCACCGCGACCGCGATTGGCTGCGCCGCCTGGAAGAACTCGAAGCTGACGTCGAGCCCGCGCTCCTTGAAGTAGCCCTTCTCGTGCGCGATGAAGCCCGCCGAGTGCGAGGTGAAGCGCAACGCGCCAACAACCACCTTGTCGGCCGCCTGCGCCGCCGATACGGCGGTGCCAAGGCTCAGCGCGGCGACTAGGCCGGCCGCCAGCGCGGCGCGTCGATTGATGGCGAAAGCTTTGAACTCGTTCATGTATCACTCCCATTCGTGGCGGTGGCCCGCCCCGTGTTCGGGCCACAGTCTTGGCGGCGGACGCCGCCGTTGCAAGGCAAAAGGATGACGGTCAGGCGCGGTAAACGGGCTGGCCGGCGGCGATGGTGGCGGTCACGCTCGCCGGCGCCGTTTCGTCGATGACGATCAGGTCGGCTCGCTTCCCGGCCACGATGCAGCCGCGATCGTCGAGGCCGGCGGCGGCCGCCGGGTTGGCGCTCACCAGCGGCCAGACGGCCGCAAGCGGCATCGCGCGCTCGGTCGCCAAGCGGAAGGCCGCAGCCAGCATCGCCGGGTAGTAGTAGTCGGAGGCGAGGATGGTGCAGTGGCCGGCCACGCTGGCGTCCGCGGCGTTCATCGCGCCGATGTGGCTGCCGCCGCGTACGACGTTCGGCGCGCCCAGCACGACATGCTCGCCATTGTCGCGGGCGTCGCACGCGGTCGCTTCGTTCATCGGGAATTCGGCGATGGTGGCCCCTAGTGCACGGTAGTCCTGTCGCATCTGTGGCGTCATGTCGTCATGGCTCAACATCGCGACCTGATGCTCGCGGGCGACCCCCGCGATACGGGCCCCGTCGCCCGGCACGTCGTTCTGGCGAGCCCACCCCCTGTCCAGCAACGCCTTGTAGTCCTCGACCGACAGTCCCGCGCGCTCGGCG
>CAZVLI010000058.1:0-10640 GCA_964627965.1 uncultured Rhodospirillales bacterium | reverse complement strand
AGCAGGCGGTCCGCCGCGCCGCGCTCGACGCCAGCGTGCCGGACGCGCAGAAGCCAGTGCTCTCGCAGGCCAGCGTGGCAATCGTCGGCGCCGGCACCGCGACCAATCCCTATCGCTACGTGGTGGCCGCGGGGCGTTCGGCGCGGCCGTTCAACGCGGCGACCGAGCTGAGCTTCACCGGCGCGGCCGCAGACGATGCCGAGCTGTCCGGCAACGCCACGGTCAACGACGCGCAAATCCCGCTCGCCGGCGGCCTGAACGGCGGCCCAGCGCTGGCCACCGACCCGCCGGTCCCGGCCAGCGCCTACCAGGGCAGCCTGTCGCTGAAGACCGGCATGTACGCGCTGGAGGATGTCGACATCTTCAACATCCTCTGCATACCCGAGGTATCCAACCTCGGCGCGAACGACATGCGCTCGGTTTACACCCAGGCCGAGTCGTACGTCGAAGACCGGCGCGCGATGCTGATCGTCGACATCGATGCCGACGTCGACTCGCTGGACGAGATGCAGACCTGGATCGCCGACAATGCCGGGCTGCGCCACGCCAACGCCGCGGTCTATTTCCCGCGCGCGCGCATACCCGATCCGCTCAACCAGAACCGGCCGCGCTCGATCGGTGCCAGCGGCATGATCGCCGGCTTGTGGGCGCGCACCGATACCGAGCGCGGCGTCTGGAAGGCGCCGGCGGGCACCGATGCCCGGCTGCGCGGCGTGGAGTCGCTCGCTTACAACCTCAGCGACGCGGAGAACGGTGCGCTGAATCCGCTGGGCATCAACTGCCTGCGCAACTTCCCGATCTACGCCAACATCTGCTGGGGCGCGCGCACGCTGGAAGGCGCAGACGTGATCGCGTCGGACTGGAAGTACGTGCCGGTGCGTCGAACCACGCTTTTCATCGAGGAGAGCCTGTTCCGCGGCACGCAGTGGGTCGTGTTCGAGCCCAATGATGAGCCGCTGTGGAGCCAGATCCGCATCTCCATCGGCGGCTTCATGCAGGACCTGTTCCGGCAAGGGGCCTTCCAGGGCTCAACGCCGAAGGAGGCCTACTTCGTGAAGTGCGACGCGGAGACCACCACCCAGACCGACATCGACGCCGGCCGGGTGAACATCGTGGTCGGCTTCGCGCCGCTCAAGCCGGCTGAGTTCGTGATCATCCGGATCCAGCAGATCAACCCACGCGCCCAGGCCTGAAGGAGGCACGACAATGGCTGAGTTCACGGTCAACCCGCGCCGCTTCGATCCGTACAAGAATTTCAAGTTCCGGGTCCGCTGGGACGGCCGCTATGTCGCCGGCGTCTCGAAGGTCTCCGGCCTGTCGCGAACCACCGAGGTGGTGGAGCACAGGAGCGGCGGCGATCCCAGCACATCGCACAAGTCGCCGGGCCGTAGTTCCTACGAGGCGATCACGCTGGAGCGCGGTGTCACCCACGACCTGGAGTTCGAGCGCTGGGCGAACAAGGTCTGGAACTTCGGCGCCGGCGCCGGTAGCGAGGTATCGCTCGCCGACTTCCGCAAGGACATCATCGTCGAGCTCTACAACGAGGCCGGGCAGAAGGTAATCGCCTACAAGATCTACCGCTGCTGGGTGTCCGAGTACCGCCCGCTGCCGGAACTCGACGCGAACGCAAACGCCACCGCGATCCAATCGATCAAGCTGGAGAACGAGGGCTGGGAACGCGATCAGGATGTCGCCGAGCCGGCCGAGCCCAGCTTCACGGAGCCAGCCGCCTAACGGCGCATGCCGGCCCCTCCCTGGACCGGAGGCACCACAGCCTGGATGCAGCAGTCCTTCGATACCGGTCGCATGCGCGTGGCGCTTGCCTTCGGCCTGACGGACGAACGGTCGGATGCGCCGTGCGCGCAGCTGTGCGAACTGACCGGCCGCGACGAGATCGAACTTGTCGCGCTGCGGGATGCGCTGCCGATCGAGCAATCGGTGACGATCGCCGCGCGCAGTTGCCTGAGCCTAGCCGGCATCGACAAGCCGAGCCAGGCGGACGTTGCAGAGCTGGGGTGCGGCGATCTCAACCGGCTGCTGATCGCGATCCATCGCCTGAATTTCGGGCCAGCGGTCGACGCCGTCGCGACATGCGGGGCGCTGGACTGTGACGAGGCCATGGACATCGACCTCGACCTGGACCGGATGCTGGCCGAAGAGCCCGGAGCTGCGGTCGCGCCGCGACAACGTATCGCCATGGAGATCGTGCGGCGCCCCTACCAGCTTGACCTTGCCTTGCCGCGCGTCGGGACGCTTGTGGCCGTCGCGCGGCGAGCGGTCTCGGACGGTCCAGCGGCAAGCCGGTTGCTGCTCGACGACACGCTCGTCGGCCTCGCCAGTACCGATGGCAAGCGCGGCATCGGCCGCAAACGCGCGCTGGCGCGGGTGGACGTTCGCCAACGCATCGAGGCATGGGTGCTGGCGACCGACCGGTTCGCGCGTCTCGACATCCGCGGGCAATGTCCGCGGTGCGGCGGGGCGACCAACCTGCTCTTCGATCCAGGTACCTTTCTGCTCGCACGGCTGCGACGCCAGCATGACATCCTCGACGAGGTCGACCTGATCGCGTCGCACTACCACTGGAGCGAGGCGGAGATCCTGGACCTGCCGATCTCGCGCCGCCGAGCGTACCTGACACGGATCGCGGCCCGCCTGACCGAGACCTCGTCGCCGCCGACGCTTGCCTATGCGCGGGAGACCGCCGCATGAGCGGCCTGATGGACATCGTCCTAGGCGCCGCCGGCTTGATCGGGCAGCCGCAAGCGATGCCACGCCCGCGCCAGCACTTCGAGACGGGCGACGGCACGCTGATCGGCACGACGGAGCCGCTGGCGACAGATGCCCCACCCACCATGGGTTCCGAGATCGCGACGCCGCCGCAGCGCGTCACCGACGAGAAACGGGCAGTCATCAGCCGCATCGAACGCACGACATCCGAAGGCATGCCAGCGGCGAGGCAGGAGCGGACTCCCGCCACCGCACGAGAGTCGACTCCAGCGGTCCCTGCCCCAGCGCCGCCGACGGCGCCGAAGCAGGTCGCGCCCATTGAAACCCCGAAGCAGGCATCACCCTTGCCACGCAAGGCTGCGCCGACGGAGCCCGCCGCCGAGCCGGCAACGATCGTGACCCCACGGGCGCCGACGCCGCTCCACAGGGACGAGCCGACCGTCGTACGCGCGTCGACACCAACACAGTCGCAGACGGAGTTGGAACCGAACCGTCAGCGACCAGGAATGCGCAACGCGCAACCCCTGGCGCCGATGGCACAGGCGCAAGAGCGACCCGCCGTAGTGCCCGATCCGCAGCACCCCGTGAAACAAGACCGCGATGAGATCGAAGCAACGCAGCCGTTACAGCCGCGTCTGGCGCCACAGGACGGGCGCGTGAACGAAGCCCTCCGCGGTCCAGGCGAGCGACCCACCCCACCGGCAGCCACGCCGACACTGGAAATCTCGATCGGGCGCATCAGCATCGAGTACGCCAAGCCGCCCGAGCCGACGCCACGCGCGACCAAGCCTGCCGCCGCGACGAGCCGGGGCTTCGCCGACTACCACGCCGCGCGTCGCGGTCGGTTGCGCTAGGCGACGGCCATGGCCGACTTTCGCGCCATCGCCGCGGTCAGCCAGACACTGCGCAGCCTGCTGCTCGACCGGATGCGGGACACCGACGTGGTGACGATCGCGCCGCCGGACCAGACCATCGCCGGCATTTCCGACGGACCGCGCGTCAACCTGTACCTGTTCCAGGTGCTGGAGGCGCCGGAGCTGATCAACCAGGAGCCACCGGGTGGCGGCTGGCCGAAGGGGCCGGGCCGTCCGCCGCTGTCGCTGCGCCTGCGCTACATCATGACCGCCCACGGCGCCCGCGAGGACCAGGAGGACTCCGACATCAATGCCCAGGCCGCACTGGGCGACGCGATGCTGGTGCTGCACCAGTTCGCCGGACGGCTGGGCGAAGCCGCCTTTACCGACCCCGGCATCGGCACCATCGGCGATCAGATCCTGGTCGACGTGCTGCGCGACGAGTACGAGAACATTAAGATCACGCTGATGCCGGCGGACATGGAGGACCTGTCGCGGTTCTGGTCCGCCATGTCGGAGGAGAACTACCGCCGGTCGGTCGTCTACGAGGTCAGTCTCGTGCAGATCGAGCCGGACGAGCCGCGGCGCCAGCCGCGCCCGGTCGAGACTCGGCGCGTGCTTGCCAGCCTGAAACGCCGGCCGATCATCGAGCGCGCCTTCGTGACGCCGCCGACCGCAAGCGATCCGGAAGGCGAAGGCCGCGTGCGGATCGGCGAGGAGATCACCATCGTCGCGCTGAACACGCGCGCGGAACGCCTCTACGTGCGGCTCGGCAACCTGGAGCCGATCCGCGTCTCGCCGACGGGCAGCGGGCGCATCCGCATCACCGTCCCCGACGATCAGTATCCCATCGACCTCGACCACGCTGCCCCACGACCGATCCCGCTGGCCGAACGTCTGCAGCCCGGTCCGCTGGAAGTGCGGCTGGTAGCCGAGTACGCGGTGGAAGGCGTCGAGGGCGGGCTCGATCGCGGCACGGCGGTCAGCGAAACCCGACGCTTCACCTCCGCCAGCGCTCTGATGCTGCTGGTCCCGGAGGTGACGGGCAGCACGCCGGCCAGCGGCAACACCGGCGCCATCCTCCGCGTGACCGGCGCACGCCTCTGGCACGCCAACGCCAGTCGGGTCGAAGTGCTGCTGGGCGACGCCGCAATCGAGGTGGTGGCCCCGCAGGGCGGCGACCCATGGGCCGCGCCGACGCCGACCGCCGTCGAAGTGCCGCTCACCGACGTGACCTCGATCCTGCCGACGCCACCGCCCGGCGGCACCACCTATCCGGTCGCCGTCAGCGTGAATGGCGCCACCAGCCGCGACAGTGGCATCGACTTCACGTTGCTGCCGTAGGCGGGCCGGGCGATGGGGGACGTTGTCGACACGAACGCCTTGCGCCCCGCACCGGACATGCCACGGGAACGTCTCGACTGGCAGGTGGCGAACCGCGAGGTCGTGACACTCGGGCTGAACTGGCTGGCGACGATCATGGAGGCGGAGATCGCCCGCCTGCGCGCCAGCGCGCCGACCGAGCGCTATCGCTCGGACTCGGCGACGAGCGATCTGGCCGCCGACTGGCTGCTGCGCGACCTGAAGGGCACAGCGACATCGGCAACACCACGCGACAACGCCGACGTGGCGCGGCGCGCCTACGATGCGAAACGCAACGAGATGCAGTGCGCCGGCCAGTCGGCGGCCATCGACATGCTCGTCGAGGCCTTCGGGCTGTCGGCCTTCGACGAGGACGTGCTGCTCCTGGCACTGGCGCCCCGTCTCGAAGCCGGCTTCCAGGCCTTGTTCGGCTATCTCCACGACCGGTTGTCGCTGTCGCATCCGAGTCCGCACCTGGCGCTGAATCTGCTCACCGGCCCGCGCGACGATGCCGTCCGGCAGCTTGCGGCCCAGCGACTGGCACCGGATGCATCGCTGCGGCGTTTCGGCCTGATCCGGGTTGGCGGCGACCTGATCAACGAAGGCGCGGCCGCCCTCAACGCCATCACACTCGACGAGCGCATCGCCGACTATCTCGTAGGGATCGACCATCTCGACAGGCGCCTGGCCGGTTGCCTGCGGTCCGTCGCATCTGTCCGCCTTCCGAAGTCGCGCGTCGACAGTATCGCCGAGCTGGATCGCAGCCTCGGGCAGGCACGGCGACCGCTCGTCGTCTTCGTCGGTCCGCCTGGATCCGGACGTCGCGCAGCGGCCGCCGAGCTCGCGCGGCACCAAGGCCTGTCCGTAACAGAACTGATCCCGGACCGCTGGCTAGCCGCGCTGCAGTCGACGGGCGCCACCACCGACCGCCACGGCTTCGACCTGTTGACCCGCGAGGCTGTACTCACGCGTCAGGCCTTCCTCGTCGATGCCGGCCGGCGCGGCGAGGGTGAACCGAGCGTGGCCTGGCGCTTCGCGGAGACCGTCCTGGAGGGAGCGGAACTGCCGCTCTACGTCGTCGCCGAGGAGCCGCCGTCTTCGAGCGCCTCGGCCGCCGTTCATCGCGTATCGGGACTGAGCGACAAGGAGCGCGGCGAGGTGTGGCGCGGCGCCCTGGGCGACGGCGTATGCCGCCCCCGCGACATCGAAACGGTCGCGGCCCAGTTCCGGATCGGACCACAGGCGATCGCGGCCGTGGCGTCGAATATCCGACGACAGGCTGCCGGTCGGAGCGGCCCGATCCCGGCCGAACAACTATGGGAGGCCAACCGCGAAGCCTGCGGGCCGGCCATCGCCGGCCTCGCGGAGCGTATCGAACCGCGCTTCGGTTGGGACGACCTGGTGCTGCCGGCGCCTGTCATGCAGGACCTGCGGGCGCTCGCGGCGCAGATTCCTGGACGCGCGGAGGTGCTCGGGCGCTGGGGTTTCGCACGCCGATGGGGCGAGGCCGGCACCAGCGCGCTCTTCGCCGGCGCGTCGGGCACCGGTAAGTCCATGGCTGCGGAGGTCATCGCCAGTGCGCTCGACCTCGACCTCTACCGCATCGAACTGTCGGGCGTGGTCAGCAAGTACATCGGCGAAACGGAGAAGAACCTGCAGCGCATCTTCCAGGCCGCCGAGTCCTCCGGCGCCGTGCTGCTGTTCGACGAGGCCGACGCGATCTTCGGCAAGCGCAGCGAGGTCAAGGACGCGCACGACCGCTACGCCAATATCGAGGTCGGCTACCTGTTGCAGGCGATGGAGCGCTATCGCGGGCTGGCGATCCTCTCCACCAACATGAAGAGCAACGTCGACCAGGCCTTCTTCCGGCGCTTCAGTTACATCGTCGACTTCCCCCGGCCGGACCAGCAGGCCCGTGAGCGGATATGGCGGCTGGCGATACCGGCGCAGACGCCGACCCAGGGCCTCGATCTGGCACGGCTCGCCAAGATGGATTTGGCCGGCGGATCGATCGTGCGCATCGCGCTCAACGCGGCCTACCTGGCGGCCGGCGCCGGCAACAAGCTGTCGATGGATGACATCCTGCAGGCGGCGGCCGCCGAGTATCGCAAGGTCGAAAAGGCCTTCAAGGCGCCATGACGGGGAACCCGAAACCGATCGCGCCTGGCGCCGCCACGCCGCGCCGCGTTGCCGTGAGCGACGTCAGGCTGACGGTCCAAGGTGCCGGACCAACGACTGGCGGCCGCGACCTCGCGTCGGTCCTGTCGCAGGTCGGACACGCCGGCATGGTCGACGCCATGGCAACGCGTATCCTGAGCGATGCGGTGCGGAGTCCGGGCGGTCGCGCCCTCACCCGGCGCGACGCCACAGAGATCGCGCAACGCATCGTCGATCAACTGACCGCCCGTGCCGGCAATCGGGGGCGCTAGCGATGGGCGGCCCGACCAGACGCCGACAGAGCGGAACGCCATCGAGCGGCATTCCCTCCCCCGACGCGCCAACGCCCGCCGCCCGCCCATCAGCGCTCGGACCGAGCAACCAGTCCGCCTTGCAACGGTTCCAGCCGATCGACTACCGGCTCAGCTTCTCGCAGCTCCAAAGCGTGCTAAGGCAAGGCGAGCAGCCGCTGCGCACCTGGCTGGACGACCACATCGGCTACGTGCGCGGGCTGTCAGCGCGGGCGGCAGCCAGCGAACTCTTGCGCCGCGTCCCGGAAGCGCGCCAGCAGGGTTTCGCCTACACCGAGGGCGTCGTGCGGAGCTGGGCATCGGAGAACGGCGTCACGCTGCGGGCGGTGTCGCTGGTGCCGCATCCGGCCGACACCGGGCCGGCACCGGCACCGAGCAGCTCGTCGATCTCCGACAGCCGCATCGTTTCCGCCGTGTCCAGCGCCATAAGTCTCGTCACCGACGGCGTCGTCATCGACCGCTCGCACGGCCGGTTCCAGGTCAACGTCAGCGGCGCCACGACGGAGCTGCGCACCGGCCGGGCCCGCTTCGCGGGCAGCCTGTCGTGGTCGGGCGAAATGGCCTTCACCAGCCAGGTTGGGGACGTACATTTCAACGCCTCGGTCTCGGCCGAACGCTGGCAGGTTCGCCTGACCTTCCCCGACGCCAGCATGCCGGTCGACATCTCCAGCCTGACCGCGATCTTCAACGAAGCGGGCAACGCCCTGCCCCGGGTCGTCAGCCAGATCGCCGGCGCCGAAGGCCTCAGCGACATTCCCGACATCGCCGAGCAACTGGCGCCGGAATTCGCCGCCGTGAAGCGGGCGATGAGTACCGCCAGCCAGATCGGCCGCACGCGACCCGGCGTCAGCTTCGGCGTCCAGGTCGGCGGCCCTGGCTTCAGCCCGGAGCCACCCGCCGCCGGCGCCCCCGCCGCGCCGCAGGGCGTCACGGTGAGCGGCGTCCTCACCATCGTGTTCTAGGCCCATGCGCATCGACAGGGAGAGACCGGCAATGGTCACGGGAATGACAGTTGTAAGGCCCCATGGGCCGTGTTGCGCTTTGCCAGTGGTGCCGTTGTGCCGTGCGCGCCGGCACGAAGGAGCCCTGGATGGTCTCGGAATTTCCCGGTAGGCCCAAGCTGACGAAAGGCGGTCTGGTCGCGTACCAGCTGCCCGACCTGGCGCCGACCATCATCGTGTTCCAGTACAACCCGGACGAAGTGCGGCGCTCGCTTTCCGGGCGGGCCAGCACCGGCGGCGGCGCGGGCGATACGCTGCGCACGAACGGCCCGCCGGAAGAAACCATCACGATGAGCGTCGAGATCGACGCGGCCGATCAGCTGGAAGCGCCGTTGGAGAACGGGACCACGGTCGCCAACGGGCTGCATCCGGTGATCTCGGCCTTGGAGGGGTTGCTCTACCCGTCCTATCCCATCGTGGTGGCGAACCAGATCGCCTCTCTGGCCGGCGCCGGCTTCATCCTCGCCGAGCAAGCACCGCTGGCCTTGCTGATCTGGGGCCCCAAGCGCGTGCTGCCGGTGCAGGTGCAGACGCTGTCGATCACCGAGCAAGCCTTCGATCAACAGCTCAATCCGATCCGCGCTGCGGCCGAGCTCTCGCTGAAGGTTCTGACCTACCGCGACCTCGATCCGAGCAACCCCGGCTACTGGGTGTACATGGCTTCGTTCACGCAGAAAGAGGTGATGGCGGCGCTGAACCTTGGGCAGGAAACCGGTGATATCACCGGCCTGTTGCCAATCTGAGGGGCGGGCGATGTTCTTCCGCGGCAGCCGCTATCAGGAGGTAAAGGAGTCGACGCGGGTCGACGAGGACGGGCGCGAGCTACGCTACAAGCGGCTGCGCTTCGTGCCGCGCCTGACGGCGCAGGCGGCGGTGCGCGTTCAGCAGGGCGACCGGCCCGACCTGCTCGCCCATCGCGCGCTCGGCGATGCCGAACTGTTCTGGCGCCTCGCCGACGTGAACCGCGTGAAGCGACCCGTCGACCTTTCCGACACGCCTGGCCGGCTGATCGGCGTGCCTGGCTCGGGCGGCGGCGAAGGTGGCGGCGGATGAGCCTGATCCCCGACTTCTATCTGGTGCAGATCGCCTTCGCGCCGCTGCCGCCGCCCTACTCGACGGCGCTGAAGTCGATCGAAGTCGAGACCGCGATCGGCGAAGCGTCGATGTTCCGGCTGTCGTTCGAGCTTTCGCGCAATGCCTTCGGCGACTACGACGCGCTGGCCGTCGACATCTTCCGGCCGAACGTGCCGATCCGCATCTCGGTTGCGCTGGGCGGTTCGCCGGTGCCACAGACGCTGATCAACGGCTACGTGCGCGAGGCGCGCCTGTCGGGCAGCAACGAGCCCGGCGGCTCGCGCCTGGAGGTGGTCGGCATGGACGCGCTGGGCACCCTGATGGGTACCATCGAGCAGCCGTTCATCTGGCCGAACCTCCCCGACAGCGAGGTCGTCCGCGTGATCTTCGGCAAGTACGGGATCGTGCCCAGTTTCGTGATCCCGACGCCGCCAACGCGGACCATGCAGGACACGACGACCACGCAGCGGGTGAGCGATGCGCGCTACCTACTGCAACTCGCGCGGCGCAGCGCCTACGAGCTGTTTATCCAGCCGGACCCGCTGATCGGCGTGGACAACGGCTTCTTCCGGCCGCCGCTGCCGGTGCAGCCGCCGCAAGGCGTGCTGTCGCTCGACTTCGGCACCCAGACCAACCTGAACTCGTTCCACGTCTCCAACGACATGCTGCGGCCGACATCGGTGGTCTCGCTGTCCTCCGATCCGCTGAGCCGGGCGCCGATCCCGGCCATCGCGCCGGTGGCGACGGAACCGCCCCTGGGCCTGGAGCCAACGTTGCTCCGGGTCCTGCCACCGCCGATCGAGCGGCCGGCCGAGACCGACGCCGCCAATCCGGCCGAGGTGCAATCGCAGGCGATGGCGCGCGTCAACGAGACCAGCCGCGCCGTCAGCGCCAGCGGCGAGGTCAACGGCATCAAGTTCAAGCGGCCCCTACGTGTTGGCATGCCGGTACTGGTGCGCGGCGCCGGACGGCAGATGAGCGGGCTGTACTACGTCACCCACGTCACCCACAGCATCAGCCAGGACGAGTACACCCAGTCCTTCCGCGCCTGGCGCAACGCGGTCGGGCTGACCGGCGCCGAGGTCTTCATCGACCCGCTGGCGGCGGCGAGCTAGGAGGGCGAAAGCCGGGAGCGAGACAGCATGGCCGACGGA
>CAZVLI010000057.1:0-10680 GCA_964627965.1 uncultured Rhodospirillales bacterium | reverse complement strand
ACGTGGTCGAGGACGGCGACTCGATCGTGATCACCACGCCGGCGATGGTCGTGACGGGACCGGACTCGCGCATCGACGTGCCCTCGTCGCTGGTCCGCCTGACCGAGACCGACGCCGACCGCGTGGCGTTCACGCTGACGCTGCCGAGCGAGATCACCGGCGTGAAGGAAGGCGCCGTGCCGGACAACCTGTCGATCACCATCGGCGGGCAGCAGATCGAGGGCGCATTCCGCCCCAGCCTGCTGACCTTCGAGAAGCTCGACATGCGACTCGACAACATCGCCGGCAGCGTGAACGACGGCGCCGTCAGCCTGGGCGCGCTGCGTGTGAACCTGACGAATGTCGAGGACGCGCCCGGCAAGTGGCGCTCCGACGCCGGCTTCGCGCTCGGCGAACTGCGCGTGATGGATGGCAAGAAGAACCCGATGGTCGCCATCGGTCGGATCGAGAATGCCTGGCGCATCGACAAGTACGACCTGCCTGGCTTCGCTGCGATTCAGCGCCGGATCAGCGGCGACAACCCGTTCCTGAACATGCCGCAGCCGGACGACGAGGCCGTGCAGCAAGCCATGCAGGACCTGGTGCAGCAATTGCCGGTTCTATTCGACGGCGCCAGCGGCGGCGCCAGCTTCTCCATCGCCAACCTGGAGGTCGCCGCGATCCAGCAGCCGCCGTTCAGCCTCGGCGCCGCGTCCATCGACCTTGGGCTGGCGCCCGAGGAGGCGCTCTACGGCCTGCAGCTTGGCCTCAACGTGGACAAGCCCGAGATCGATCCGATGGCCTCGCCGGTGCCGCCGCACCTGCTGCCGCGCAGCGCCAACGCCGACCTCGGCCTGCGGCGGCTGCCGCTGGGCCAGCTCTGGCAGATGGTTTCCGGGCCGATGCAGCAGGCGATGCAATTGGAGATGGCCGGCAAGATGACGCCCGAGGCCGAGGCCGAGATCAACGAGGCATTCGAAATGGTGCCCTTCGCCGCCATGGGTATGGCCGGCGAGGCCGGCAGCTTCGCCGAGATCAAGTCGATCAAGGTCGAGCTCGGCCCGGCGACGTTGACGGTCGCCGGCGTCGGCCCGCTGATGCCCGGCATGCCGGAACCGGCGCTGAACGTGCTGGCGAAGATCGAGGGCCTCGACGCGCTCGCCGACGAAGTGCAGAAGCTCGACAAGGGCATGGCCGAGCAGGTCATGCCGGTGATCGTCATGCTACGCGGCCTCGGCAAGGCCGAGTCGCAGGACGGCCAGATCGTCCACACCTACCTTCTGGAGCAGGGCCAGCAAGGCGAGCTCACCATCAACGGCGTCAACGTCGACGAGCTGCAACCACAGTAACCCAACCAACCGAGGGATAAGACCAACCTATGCCAACCGTCATGATTACCGGTGCCAGTCGCGGCATCGGCCTGGAGTTCGTTCGCCAGTACGCCGCCGAGGGCTGGCGCGTCTACGCCTGCTGCCGCACGCCAGACAAGGCCGACGGCCTGCAGGAACTGGCCAAGGGCTCCGGCGGCAAGGTCACCGTGCACGCGCTCGACGTCGACGACGATGCCTCCGTACAGGCGGCCGCGTCGGACATCGGCGCCGCCAAGATCGACGTCCTGATCAACAACGCCGGCGTCAACCCGGCCCGCGACAAGGGCCTGGGCGACATCGACTACGCCAAGTGGATGGACACGTTCCAGACCAACGTGCTCGGCCCGATGCGCGTCGCTGAACACTTCATCGACAAGCTCGACGGCGAGAAGAAGCTGATCACCGTCTCCAGCCGCATGGGCTCGATCGGCGAGAACGCCGCGCCGGATGCCATCGTCTACCGCTCTTCCAAGGCGGCGGTGAACATGGCAATGAAGGGCGTCGCCAATGGCGTCGAAGGCAAGGGCATCGCCGTCGTCAGCTTCCACCCCGGCTGGGTGAAGACCGACATGGGCGGACCGAACGCGGCCGTCGAGGTGCCCGACAGCGTCGCCGGCATGCGCAAGGTCATCGCCGAGCTGACCGCCGCCGACAACGGCACCTTCCGCAACTTCGACGGCGGCGCGATCGGCTGGTAGCGCCCGCCTTTTCGGGCAGGACGGCAGGGCCGTGACCAATCGTGGTCACGGCCCGAATTGTGTCGGTTTCGCTTACAACCACGCCGTTTGCCACATGGCCCATTCTGGCCAAGCCCCTCATCCGACACCGCATTCCGGACTTGGCTTGCAACTTGCTTTGCCCACACCGGTCGCAACGTAACGCGACCGAAAACAACCAGCCGGCCAACCGGCAGTGATGAACTTCTAGGGGAAAGCAACCATGCAGAAGTATCTGCGCGGCCTTACCGGTGCGTTCGCACTCGGTTTCGGCGCGCTCCTGACGGCACCGGCGCAGGCCATCCCGCAGGACGTCTATTTTCCAGCCAACTACGAAGCTATCGCCTTCCCGGCCGCGATCGACACCGCCTGGGCAAGCGGTAGCGGCGGGCACGCGATCTGGTTCTCCGACGGTTCGGTGTTCGGTACCAGCTCGTTCATCTTCGAGACCGTTGGCATCTTCACCAAGACCGGCGGCACCGCGACCTTGACCGGCAACATCCACCAGGGCAACGTCGACACCAACTCGCCGAGCGGTTCCACCACGCCCGACACCGGCAACAGCTTCACGCTGTCCGCGACCTTCAGCTACATCGGCGACGGACCCGATGCGTCCGGGACCGGCGCGCCGACCTGCTCGGCCAAGCGCGAGCTGAACGCCAACGCCTACGTCCCGGGCCCCGGCGGCGTCGATCCCTGCGAGTGGAGCTTCTTCAACCTCGACACCGCGACGTTGACCGGCACCAACGACAATGACGGTCTCGTCGTGACGCTGGCGCACATGGGCCCGCCGGTGCAGACCGGCATCGGCGCCAACGGCAAGAATCTCGACACCGGCCTGTCCGGCTGGTGGAGCTGGGAAGTCACCGCCAACCCGAACAACGTGCGCGGCCTGCAGGTCGGCACCAACAGCGGCGGCGGCCATGGCGACTTCAACATCGACTGGGACGTCGTCGTGCCCGAGCCCGGCACGCTCGCCGTGTTCGGCGCCGCGCTGCTCGGCCTCGCCGGACTGCGGCGTCGTCGTCGCTAGCCGACGGAGATCTTTCGTCATCAAGGGCGGCGCCATCCGGCGTCGCCCTTTTCTTCGCCCTCAGGGCACGCGGCGCATCACCAGGACCTGGCTCACCGTCGTCTCCACCTCGAAACCAGCACGCTCGTACACCTCCCGCGCGCGGCGATTGCGCTCGTAGACGGTCAGTTTCGCGACCCCGTCGATCTGGCCAAGCGCCGTATCGAGCAGCAGCCGGCCGATACCGCGACCCTGGTACTCCGGCAGCACATAGAGGAACCGGACCTCTTCCTGCGTCACGGTGACGAAGCCGACCGGCCTGCCGTCCACCACGGCGAAGGTGTTGGTTCCCGCCGGCATACGCCGAAAGCGACGCGCCTGCTCCGGATCGTCGCCGACCTCCAGCGGCCGCGCCGCGTTGTAGATCGCGTCGACGGCGGCCACCTCGTCCGCACCGGCCGCCCGAAGCGTCACCCCTTCCGTCATCGTTCCATCCCGCTATGCTGCCGGCGCACTCTAGTCGGGAGCCTGCATGAGCGTCGACCGCATCGACCTTGCCGTCCGCGCCGAGCGCGCCCGGGCGCTGCGCCAGGCGGTCCGTGTGCGCGCGGTGCTGGTCCTGGTCATTACCGCCTGGGTGCTATTCGAGAACGCCTGGCCGCAGGGACTCTATTTCGTGCCCTTCCTGGCCGCTTTCGCGGTCGCGCCGTTCCTGATCCAGCGTCTGTTCCTGGCCGATCAACGGCTCGCGTGGCTCTACGTGATGGTTGCCGTCGATGCCGTCCTGGTCGGCCTGACGACGATGATTCCCAACCCGTTCTACGACAACCAGGTCGGGCCGCAGATTCTGCTGACGCTCAACAACGAGAACTACTTCTACCTGCTCATCGCGTCGGCCGCTTTCTTCTACGCGCCGATGCTCATGCTGTTCGCCGGGGGTGCCTGCGCCGCCGTCTGGGCCATCGGCGGGGCGATCATCTACTACCAGCCTGACACCATCCGCGGCGGCGAACTGCCGTGGCACGAGTACTCCAAGGTCGAGTTGCTGGCCCTCGTGAGCGACCCGCACTTCATCGATCCGGGCGATCTGGCGCGACCGGTGATCGTCATGTTGCTGACCGCGACGGTGCTGGCCTTCGTGGTGCGTCGCGCCGGCGCGCTGCTGACCGAACAGGCCGAGGCCGCGCGCCAGCGAACGAACCTCGCGCGCTACTTTGCGCAGAACATGGTCGACGAGCTGGCCGCCGCCGACGACCCGCTGGAGACCGCGCATACGCAACGCGCGGCGGTGCTGTTCCTCGACATCGTCGGCTTCACGCACTTCGCCGACGGCCTCGCCGCCGACGACCTGATCGAGACGCTGCGCCAGTTCCACGCCCGCGTCAGTGCGCAGGTCTTCGCCCACGACGGCACGCTGGAGAAATTCACCGGCGATGGCGTCATGGCGACCTTCGGCACGCCGCGACCCGGCGCGAGCGATGCCGCCAACGCATTGGCTTGCGCCCGCGCCATGGTCACCGCCGCCGCCGACTGGAACGCGACGCGCGGCGACGCGCCGCCGCTGGCCATCGGCGTCGGCGTGACGCTCGGCGACGTGGTGATCGGCGACGTCGGCGACAGCGAGCGCATGGAACGCGCCGTCCTCGGCGACACCGTGAACGTCGCGGCCCGCCTTGAGCGCCTCACGCGCGAGCTGGCCAGCCCGATCGCGGCCTCCGCCGACCTGATCGATGCCGCGCGCGCCGAAGGCGCGGACACAAGCGGTTTCGAGACCGCCGGCGCCCACCCCTTGCGCGGCCGCGCCGAAGCCGTCGAGGTCTGGGTATACCGATCGGCAACCCAATCGTGCTAGGTGTCACGTCGACCGGCCCGGAGCGATTCCGCGTTGGCGGAAAATGAGATAGACTGATTTGCGACGTTCGAACGAGGAGAGTCCGGTGAAGCCACTCGTCACGCTGATTGCCGCCACCGCCATGCTGGCGCTGACCGGTTGCGGTGCCTTCGTGAAGGTCAACGACCCCGAGAAGCTGATCGTGGTGCCAGCCGGCCACATGCCGCCTTCGGGCCTGTGCCGCTACTGGTATCCGGACCGCCACATCTCGCAGCAGCCGGCCGCCGGCAACTGCAACGCGCTCAAGGACGAGGTGCCGGAAGGCGCCTACCTGATCCGCACCTAAAGCTCTTCCGCTAGCGCGAAATCGCGCTGGCGCGCTCCCCCACAAGGATACTGTCGCTGGGTGGCCGGGTGGGGGAGCGGGCCGGCGCAGACTTGGCGTTTAGCCAACGGCTGCCGCGATCGCGCCGACGACCTCGTTGGCGTGGGCGCCGTCGATCCAGCGCAGCACCACCACCAGGTTCGCCCTCGGGTCGATCCAGATCATCGACATGCCGGCGCCGATGGCGAAGAACGCATCGCCCGAGGCCGCCGGCAAGTAGGCCCGGTCGGTGTTCAGCCACCACAGGAAGCCATAGGTCGGGTTCAGCTCGCACGGCGTGGTCATCTGCTCGATCCACGACGCCGGCAATATCTGCTGCCCGTTCCACTGCCCGCCCTGGGCAATCATTTGCCCGACGCGGGCGTGGTCGCGGGTCGACATCCACAAGCCCCCGCCCCAGTGCGAACCGCCCGGCACGCCGACCATGAAACGCCCGTCGACGATCTCACCGGCATTGCCGTAGCCGTTCCAGCTCCAGCTCTCGGTCGCGCCGATCGGGTCCATCACCCGTTCCTTCAACACCGCCGGCAGCGGCCGCTTGAACACCCGCATCAGCGACAGGCTGAGCCGGTTCACGCGGACGTCGTTGTATTCCCAGTAGCCGCCCGGCGCGGACAGGTCTCGCTTCTGGCCCTTCTTCTCGTTCAGGCCGCCGCCCAGCGTGCGGAAATGATCGACCTGGTCCGGCTTCGACCACAGTGTGCCCGACCATTCCGATGTCTGTTGCAACAGATGACGCCAGGTGATCGCGCCATTGTGGTTGCCCTCGAAGCCGCCGTCGTCGACCAGCTCCGCCACCGGCCGATCGATGTCGGCGATCAGCCCGTCGGCGACCGCCAGTCCGGCCAGGATCGACAGGTAGCTCTTGGCCACCGAGAAGGTCATGTCGACGCGTTGCGGCGTGCCCCACTCGGCAACCAGCCGGCCGTCTTTCAGGATCAGGCCGCTGACCCGACCACGCGGCCGCGTCGGACCCAGCACTTCGTTCCATGGCGGCGGCTCGAAAGTGCCCTCGGCCAGCGCCGTGGCGATGTCGCGCGGCCAGGTCGTCTCGCAGTCCCGCGACACCTCGATGGCGTGTTGCAGCTTGCCAGTGTCGATGGTGCCGGCATCCGCGATCCAGTCGCCGCCCTGGTCGAGCGGCAGGTTCAAAGCTCCGGCTCCGGCAGCCCCTTCACGCCCTCGGGCAGCGGCACCTGGAACGCGTTCAGCGTCATGCCGACCAGCGTGTAGTAGCCCGACGTAATCACCAGATCGACCGCGCCCTGCTCGCCGAAACGGTTCAGCACGTTGTTGTAGGCATCGTCGGGGATACGGTGCTTGTGGATCAACGCGTGAATGAAGTCGTAGACCGCTGCCGCATCCGCGTCGTCGCCGAAGTCGGGCCGCGTTTCCGCCTCGATGGCATCGATGTAGGCGTCGGCCAGACCGACGTCACGCGCGATGCGGGCGTGCGCGTACCACTCGAACTGCGCGTGCCAATAGCGGCCGGTCAGCAGGATCGCCAGCTCCTTCAGCCGGTCTTCCATCGAGTTGGCGAAGCGCACCGCCGCTCCCAGGTCCTGCGCCTTCATGCCCATCTCCGGGCTGCGCAGCCAGGATTGAATCGGCCCGGCCAGCCGGCCGCGCGGTCCGGCGACGACGGCGTCGTAAACCTTCTTCTGCGCCGGGTTCATCTCCTCGGGTTCAAGATCGGGCATGCGCTCCATGGGAGTTCCTCTCGGTTCTGATTGTTCGCGTGTTCTAGGGTCAGTGTTCTGGGATCAGGTGATGCGGCCGGCCTTCACGCCGATGACGTGCCCGACCTGCGGCGGCCGCGGCAGCACCGCGTGCGCGGCCTTGATCTCGGCCAAACGGTCCTGGATCGACGGCGCCATCTCCGCGCCGCGCCGGGTCTTGCGGCTGACGTGCAGCGAGATCAACTCATTGGTCGAGGCCAGATAGCCTTCCTCGGCGTGGTACATCTGGTGGATGTAGTGCAGTCGCTTGGCGTCGAAGTCGAGCAGTTGCGTGGTGAAGCGCAGTGGGTCGCCCTCGCCGACCTCGCGGTCGTAGGTGACGTGCGCTTCAAGGCAGAAAGTGGTGATCTGCTCGGCCTCGCGGTGCGCCGTGGTCAATCCGACGAAGTCGAAGAAGGCGTCGGTCGCAAAGTCGAACACCACCACGTAGTAGCCCATGTTCATGTGACCGTTGTGATCGATCCATTCCGGGCGAACCACGTCCCGGTACCCGTCGTACGGCGCCTGCATGCCTGCCATGTTTCCTTTCTGGGTGCCTCGCCAAGCCTCCGGCCTTCGCGGTAAGATTACCGCAACTCCCTGAACCTCGAAGAAATCCGGAGTGACCAGAATGGCGCTGGCGCAGGTAACGCTCGACGACAAGTACACGCTGGAATCGGGTCGTGTCTATCTGACCGGCATGCAGGCGCTGGTTCGCCTGCCGATGCTGCAACGCCAGCGCGACGACGCCGCGGGGCTGAACACCGCCGGCTTCATCTCCGGCTATCGCGGCTCCCCGCTCGGCGGCTACGACGCCGCGCTGTGGCAGGCGTCGAGGTTCCTGGCCCGCAACCACATCCACTTCCAGCCGGGCGTGAACGAGGACCAGGCGGCGACCGCGGTGTGGGGCTCGCAGCAGGTCAATCTGTTCCCGAAGGCCAAGTACGACGGCGTGTTCGGCATCTGGTACGGCAAGGGCCCAGGCGTCGATCGCTCCGGCGACGCCATCAAGCACGGCAACTACGCCGGCAGCTCGCAGCACGGCGGCGTGCTGGCGCTGGCCGGCGACGACCACGGCTGCAAGTCGTCGACCATGCCGCACCAGTCCGAGTACGGCTTCATCCACTACGGCCTGCCGATCCTGCACCCGGCCGGTGTGCAGGAGTACATCGACTACGGCCTCTACGGCATCGCCCTGTCGCGCTATTCCGGCTGCTGGGTCGGCTTCAAGGCGATCGGCGACACGGTGGAAAGTTCCGGCACCGTGTCGATCGACCCGGGCCGCATCGAGATCAAGCTGCCGACCGACTTCGACATGCCGGCCGAAGGGCTGAACATCCGCTACCCCGACGTGCCGATGCACCTGGAAGAGCGGCTGGTCACCTACAAGCACCCGGCGGCGCAGGCTTTCGCGCGCGCCAACAAGCTCGACAAGGTGGTCCTCGACTCGCCGAACGCGCGGCTTGGCATCGTTTCCACCGGCAAGTCCTATCTCGACCTGCGCCAGGCACTGGACGAGCTCGGCATCGACGAGGCCGCGGCGGCCGCGCTCGGCATCCGCCTCTACAAGGTGGCGATGACCTGGCCGCTGGAGCCGACCGGCGTGCTCGAGTTCGCCAAGGGCCTGGAAGAGATCCTGGTGGTGGAGGAGAAAAAGCCGCTCCTGGAAGATCAGATCAAGTCGCTGCTGTTCAACCGGCCCGACATGCCGCGCCGGATCATCGGCAAGCGCGACGAGGAAGGCCGCCCGCTGCTGCCGGAATGGGGCGAAATCACGCCGGGCATGGTCGCCAAGGCGCTGGTCGACCGCGTGCGCCGCTACGACGACCGCCCGGAGTTCAACCAGCGTCTCGCCCGCCTCGACCAGATCGAAAACGAGGCGCGTGGCTCGGCACCGAAGCTGATGCGCTCGCCGTACTTCTGCTCCGGCTGCCCGCACAACAGCTCCACCAAGATCCCCGAGGGCAGCCGCGCGATGGCCGGCATCGGCTGCCACGGCATGGCGCTGTGGATGCCGACCCGCAACACCCAGACCATCACCCACATGGGCGGCGAGGGCGTGAACTGGGTCGGCCAGGCGCCGTTCACCGAGGAGAAGCACGTCTTCCAGAATCTGGGCGACGGCACCTACTACCACTCCGGCCTGATGGCGATCCGCGCCGCCGTCGCCGGCAAGGTGAACATCACCTACAAGGTGCTCTACAACGACGCCGTGGCGATGACCGGCGGCCAGCCGCACGATGGCCCGCTGACCCCGCCCGACATCAGCCGCCAGGTCGCGGCCGAGGGCGTGAGCCGGGTCGTCGTCGTCACCGACGAGCCCGACAAGTACCCGGTCGGCACTGACTGGGCCGACGGCGTCACCATCCATCACCGCTCCGAGCTCGATGCGGTCCACAAGGAGCTGCGCGAGATCGAGGGCGTGACCGTCCTGATCTACGACCAGACCTGCGCCGCCGAGAAGCGCCGCCGTCGCAAGCGCGGCCGCTTCCCTGACCCGGCCAAGCGCGTGTTCATCAACGACGCGGTCTGCGAGGGCTGCGGCGACTGCTCGGTGCAGTCCAACTGCGTCTCGGTGCAGCCGCTCGACACCGAGCTCGGCCGCAAGCGGCAGATCGACCAGTCGAACTGCAACAAGGACTTCTCCTGCCTCACCGGCTTCTGCCCCAGCTTCGTCACCGTGCACGACGGCGCGGTACGCAAGGCCAAGCCGGTGAAGGCCGCCGACGGCGGCGACCGCTTCGCCGACCTGCCCGAGCCGACCCAGCAATCGTCGGCCGAGCCCTACGGCATCCTGATCACCGGCATCGGCGGCACCGGCGTCATCACCATCGGCGCCCTGCTCGGCATGGCCAGCCACATCGCCGGCAAGGCTTGCTCGGTGCTGGACAGCACCGGCCTGTCGCAGAAGAACGGCGCCGTCGCCAGCCATGTGCGCATCGCCGACAATGCCGACGATCTGCACGCGGTTCGCATCGCCACCGGCGGCGCCAAGCTGATCCTCGGCTGCGACATCGTCACCGCGATCGCGCCCGATGCGCTGGCGACCGCCAACCAAGGCACCACCAACACGGTGATCAATACCCACGTCGTCCCGCCCGCCGCCTTTGTGCTGGACCAGTCCATCGACATGAGCGCGGATTCGATGATCGAGCGCATCAAGGAGACCGCCGGCGGCGCCGACAGCGTCTTCATCAACGCCTCGCAGATCGCCACGGCGCTGATGGGCGACGCCATCGCCACCAACCTGTTCATGCTCGGCGCCGCCTACCAGAAGGGCCTGATCCCGCTTCCGGTCGAGGCCATCCTGCGCGCCATCGAGTTGAACGGCGTCGCCGTCGACATGAACAAGCGCTCCTTCGCCTGGGGCCGGCTGGCCGTGGTCGACCCGGACTACGTCGAGACGGTCGCCGCGCCGCTGATGCCGAAGAAGACGGCCAAGACCGCGATCGCCCAGGACCTGGACGAGATCGTCGCCAAGCGGGTCGAGTTCCTGACCGGCTACCAGGACGCGGCCTATGCCAAGCGCTACAGCGACCTCGTGGCGCGCGTACGCCAGGCCGAGCAGACCAAGGCCAAGGGCCGCGAGGGCCTGGCCGAGACGGTCGCGCGCAACTACTACAAGCTGCTCGCCTACAAGGACGAGTACGAGGTGGCGCGGATGTTCAC
>CAZVLI010000056.1:7403-10734 GCA_964627965.1 uncultured Rhodospirillales bacterium | reverse complement strand
GGCGTAGTCGGCCGTGGTGATCGTGAAGACCGCCGTCTCGGTGGCGGGATCGAAGGGCGTCTCGGGCCGCAGCAGCGCGTCGATCTCGCTCAGCGCACGGTGCAACGGCTCCGCCAGCGCCTCGGCGCGGTCGGTCAGACGCGGCGAGCGACCGAGCGAGACGATCAGCTCGTCGCCGAACTCGGCGCGGAGCTGACGCAGCGCCTTACTGACCGCTGGCTGGCTCATGCCGAGCGCGCGCCCGGTTCGGGTCAGGCTGCGGCTACGGATCAGTTCGTGCAGGATCGGCAGCAGGTCGAGCTTGCTGCGCCGCAAGCGCGGCGCCAGCTCACGGGCCGCGGTCTCCTCGCCACTTTCGGCATTACCATTTTCACAATCACCTTCGATCTTCATAACCAATGGTTATACATCGAATAGCCGATCGGTCGGTACCGACAGGCCGGGTCGCTCCCTAGCATGCCGCCAGCAGAATGGGAGGAATGCCATGTGGGTCCGCAACGCCTGGTACGTCGCCGCCTGGTCGCACGAGTTGGAAGCCGGCGCGCTGATGTCGATCACGATCATCGAGCAACCGCTGGTCCTCTACCGCACGGAAGCCGGGACCGTCGTCACGATGGAGGACCGCTGCTGCCACCGGCTGGCGCCGCTGTCGAAGGGGCGGCTCGAAGGCGACAACCTGCGTTGCATGTACCACGGCATGAAGTTCGCGCCGGACGGCCGCTGCATCGAGATCCCCGGCCAGGCAACGATCCCGGACAAGGCGCGGGTGTACACCTATCCGACGGTGGAGCGCGGCGCCTGGGTCTGGGTGTGGATGGGCGATGCCGATGCGGCCGACCCGGATCTCATTCCGCAGACGACGGCGGCCGACGACCCGGCCTTCCGCCAGCGACGCGGCCAGCTCGATTTCGACGCCCACTACCTGCTGATCGACGACAACCTGCTGGACCTGTCGCACCTGAGCTACGTGCACGAGCACACCCTGGGGCGCGACACGCCGCAGTGGGCCGACGAACGCCCGACGATCCGGAAGCTGGAACGCGGGTTGCGCGTGCAACGCTGGATCGAGAACAAGGTTCCGAACGCCCAGTTGCGCCAGCACGGCGAACGGCTGGACATGTGGACCGCGTACGACTTCACCTTCCCGGGCGTGTTCGCCCTGCGGTCCGGTTGGTACGAAGCCGGGACCGCGGCGCGCGTCGACCACGGCGAGCCGACCGAGACCCCCTTCTTCTGGCGCGTCGACGATCAGGCGGTGACGCCGATGACGGCGCGCACGTCGCGCTACTTCTACACCGCCGGCGTCCGCAGCGAGGACCTGGGGTGGCCGCTGATCGACAAGATGTTCGCGATCACCCAGGCCGCCTTCCACGAGGACAAGGCGATCATCGAGGCGCAGCAGCGCGTGATCGACCTGGATCCGGCGCGGGAAATGGTGGCGACCAACTTCGACGGCGGCCCGATCCAGTACCGTCGCCTCGTCGACCGCCTGCTCGCCGCCGAGGCCGAACGCCGGACCGCGTGAACCCTGAGATCAAAAGAAAAATGCCGGACCCAGAGGGTCCGGCAAGTCTAACAGGGAGGCTTCACGTCTGGGAGACGTCAAGTTGCGCGGCCCTAAACTGGGGGGTTGTGGGGCCGCGCGGTTCCGGTCAAACCGGAGTGGATGCTGCGTCGCAACATCCGTGAAACTATTTAAGACTCTGGCGCGAGTGATACCACCCCTAAGGCCGCACCGCTGCCATGCGGGCCCTGCATAGCTTTTATGCAACTGTGATGAAAATGTAACAGACGGCGCGTATCAGCCGTCGCTCAGAAGCTCCACTGCTGCACCTTGCGCAACAGGAAATCACGGAACACCATGATTCTCTTGGTGTTTCTCAATTCTTCCGGATAGACGAAGAAGGTATCCGACGACGGGCCGGCGACCTTGTGCAGCACCTGCACGACGCGGTTGTTGCCGTGCACCATGTAATCCGGCAACGCAGCCACGCCCAGGCCGCTCTCCACGGCGAGAAGCAGTGCGTAGATGTTGTTCACCTGCAACCGCGCCTGTCGGGACTCCCCCTCCGGCTTGCCGACGGTGAGCAGCCAGTTGACCGTGCGCAGGCTGGTCTGGGCCTCCGAGCCGTAGACGATCAGTTCGTGGTCGTCGAGGTCGTCCAGGGTCGTCGGCGCGCCGCGACGCTTGATGTATTCGGGCGAGGCATAGATGTGGGTGTGGAAGGTAACCAGCTTGCGCTTCACCAGGTCCGGCTGGTGCGGCTCGTTCAACCGCAGGCCGACATCCGCCTCGCGCATCGACAGGTTGAGCTCGCGGTCGTCGCAGATCAGCGTCAGCGACATGTCAGGGTAGAGATCCAGGAACTCGCGAATACGCGGCGTCAGCCAGGTCGAGCCGAAGCCGACCGTGGTGGTCACGCGCAGCTCCCCGGTCGGCTTCTCCTTGCTGTCGGCGAGGATCGATTGCGCGATCGACAGCCGTCCGGACACGTCGTGCGCGGCGCGGTACAGCAGCTCGCCCTGCTCGGTCAGGATCAGGCCGCGCGCATGCCGGTGGAACAGCGGCACGCCGAGATCGTCCTCCAGCGCGCTTACCTGGCGGCTGACCGCCGATTGCGAAAGCTTCAGCTCCTCACCGGCATGGGTGAAGCTGCCGGCCTGCGCGACGGCGTGGAAAATGCGTAGCTTGTCCCAGTCCAAACGACTTCACCGAGCCGTGGACCGGCCCGGTACCTCTCCCTAAGTCTGACCGCGGCTATTCCGCCGCTTGCGCGGTCTCCTGCGCGGCCAGGTAACGCTCAGCCTCCAGGGCCGCCATGCAGCCCGTGCCGGCCGCCGTGACGGCCTGGCGGTAGTGCTTGTCCTGCACGTCGCCGGCAGCGAACACGCCGGCAACGCTGGTCGCGGTCGAGTCCGCCGCGGTGACGATGTAGCCGTCGGCATCGATGTCGATCTGGCCGACGAACAACTCGGTCGCCGGCTTGTGGCCGATGGCGACGAACATGCCGTCGACGGGGATCTCCTGCGTGGAGCCATCGGCGGTCGACTTGAGCACCAGGCCGCTAACCCCCGGCGGCTCGCTGGTGCCCTGCACTTCCTCGACGACGTGGTTCCAGACCACCTCGATCTTCGGATTCTTGAACAGCCGGTCCTGCATGATCTTCTCCGCGCGCAGGCTGTCGCGGCGGTGGATCAGCGTGACCTTGGAGGCGAAGTTGGTGAGGAACAGCGCCTCCTCGACCGCGGTGTTGCCGCCGCCGATCACGGCGACGGGCTTGTCGCGGTAGAAGAAACCGTCGCAGGTGGCGCAGGCCGACACGCCGCAACC
>CAZVLI010000056.1:0-7381 GCA_964627965.1 uncultured Rhodospirillales bacterium | reverse complement strand
TGCTCGCTCGGCAGGCCCAGCCACTTCGCCTGGGCGCCGGTGGAAATGATCAGCGCGTCGGCGGTGTAGACCTTGCCGCTGTCGCCGACGCAGCGGAACGGACGCCGCGAAAGGTCCACCTCGGTGACGATGTCGTTGATGATCTCGGTGCCGACGTGCGCGGCCTGGGCCTCCATCTGCTGCATCAGCCAGGGGCCCTGGATCACCTCGGCGAAGCCCGGGTAGTTCTCCACATCGGTGGTGATGGTCATCTGCCCACCGGGCTGCAGCCCATGCACCATCACCGGCTTCAGCCCGGCGCGGGCCGAATAGATCGCCGCGGTGGCACCGGCCGGACCCGATCCGAGAATCAGTACACGGGAATGGAGGGTTTCGGCCATCTACGGGGCTCCACTGCGCGGCGCGCCGGGCGCCTCTTCGACGGGATAACAGGCGCGAGCGGCCGCGCTGCCATGTCACATGTAGGCCAGCCGGCGGCGGGCAGCAAGAGCCAGTCCGAGACAACCGACCGGCCCAGCGATTGCAACAGGGTTAGCAATCTCTTAACGTCCTGTGCAAAATCGGGACAGAACGGGTAGGCGTTCGGTCATGGGCCTGACCACACTGGTCAACAATGGCGATTCGGGTAACCGGGTCGACATTGTCTTCTTGGGCGACGGCTACCGTGCAGCCGACGTACAGGCCTACTTCGCCAATGTGCAGGCGTTCGCCGACTACTTGTTCTCCGGCGGTGCCCTGACCGAACCGTTCGGGCGCTACGCCGGCTATTTCAACGTCCATGCCATCGACGTCGCCTCGGCCCAGACCGGCGCCGACGACCCAACGGCGAACGACTTCCGCAATACCGCGCTGGGCTCCACCTACCTGTTCGACGGGCAGACCCAGCGACTGCTCTATGTCGACGACAACCTGGCGCTGAACGCCCTGGATGCCGGGCTCGCCGGCAGCGGCATCGACGACGAGATGCGCTTCGTCGCCATCAACTCGACGCAATATGGCGGCGGCGGCGGGCTGTTCGCGACCTACTCGGCCGGCAACGAGTCGGCGATGGAGATCGCGGTGCATGAGATCGCGCACTCCTTCGTCGCGCTGGCCGACGAGTATGACGGCTTCGACGACCCGTACACCGGCAGCGAGCCCGGCGACATCAACATCACCACCGATCCGACCGGCGCGAAATGGTCGCGCTGGCTCGGCTACGAGGATCCGATCCTGGGCCTGGTCGGCGCCTTCGAGGGCGGCGGCTACTACGACCAGGGCATCTTCCGGCCGACCGCGAACTCGAAGATGCGCGAACTCGAGCGGCCGTTCGATCCGATCGCGCGCGAGGCCTTCGTCCTCGGCTTCTACGAGCTGGTCGACCCGCTGGATGACTTCTCGCGCAACGGCCAGTCGATGGTGCTGAACGACGTCGAGGCGCTGTTCGTCGACCCGATCGACCCGAACCTGATCCAGGTCGAATGGTCGATCGACGGCGAGATCGTGCAGACCGGCGGGCTGACGCTGGATCTCGCCGCGCTCGGCCTGGCGACGAACGACACCTACCAGGTCAGCGTGCGGGCCTACGACGACACCGACTGGGTACGGCTGGACCGGTCCAGCCTGGAGCAGACGGTGACCTGGACGCTGTCGCTCTGGGAGTCGCTGATCAGCGGCGACGGCGGCGCCAACACGCTGGCCGGCACGACCGGCAACGACCGGCTGGTCGGCGGGGCCGGCAACGACTCGCTGTTCGGCAATCTCGGCGACGACAGCGTGCTGGGCGGCATCGGCGACGACCTGATCCGCGGTCATCCCGGCGACGACAACCTGGACGGCGAAGGCGGCAACGACACCCTCTTCGGCGGCGCCAACGACGACATCCTGGACGGCAGCAACGGCGTCGACGTGCTGAACGGCAATTCCGGCTTCGACACCGTGAACGGCGGCGCCGGCAACGACACGCTGCGCGGGCAAGGCGGCCGCGACGCGCTTAACGGCGATGCCGGCAACGACCTGCTGGTCGGCATGGCCGGCTTCGATACGCTGAGCGGCGGCGACGGCAACGACACACTGATCGGCGGCCCGGCGGACGACACGTTGACCGGCGGCACCGGCGCGGATGTCTTCACCTTCGGCGCCGACCAGGGCGCCAACACCATCACCGACTACATGGACGGGACCGACCGTATCCAGGTGGCGGGCGTCGCCGGCTTCGGCGACCTCGACCTGACGAGCACACCAGACGGCACGCAGGTCGCGTTCCTGGACACCACGGTCCTGTTGCAAGACGTCGTCATCGGCCAGCTCTCAGCAGCCGATTTCATCTTCAGTTGAGTCACTGTCATGCCAGCGCAGGCTGGCATCCAGGAGATGGCGGGCAAGGTCCGGGGCGGTTTAAACCCAGCCTGGATTCCCGCCTTCGCGGGAATGACAAAGGAACCTAGAACCCGAACATGTGGTCCAGGCTGAAGGCCTGACCGTCGCGGATCAGGCCGTGGTAGCCGAACAGGCGGCAGGTCGCGTCGCGGATCTGCACGTGCGCGGCGGCGCCGGCCCGTTTCAGGTCGGCGGCATCGAATGTCTCGGACACGCGCCAGAAGCGCGAGCCGCCGCACGGGATCGCCAGCGGCGCGACCGCCACCTGCGCGCCGTTGCCATCCATCAGGCGCAGCTCAGTGGTCGAGGTGTCGTGCCAGGGGCGCGAGGCCGGATAGATCAGGTGACAGAAGGTGTCGTCCACGCCGCCCAAGCGCAGGAACAGCCGCGTCGACAGGCCCGGCGCGCGGCCGGTGTAGGACTGCGGCTCGTCACGCAGGGTGACGGCCATGTTGAACATGTGGCTGCCGAAGCTGGTGTCGGCGCCGTGGCCCGACTGGCGCAGCACGTAGCGGCCGAGCGCATGCAACCAGCCGTCGCCATCGCCGCCGTCGCGGAAGTCGTAGACCAGCTCCAGGTGACCATAGCCGCTGGGCAGGCTGGCGCCGGTCTCCTCCATCCAGGCGTCGACGTCGATCAGCGGCATGTCGTGGCGCGCCAGGCGCCCGAGATAACGCTCGTCGACCTGGGCGCCGTCGGCGTCGACCAGCAGCACCTTCAGCGGCAGCTCGGCCTGCTCGCGCGCCATCGGCGTCGGCAGGGCATAGCTGGCGAAGTCGGCCTTCGGCGGCACCGGCAGCGGCATGATGAAGCCCTTGCCGAGATGCGGCTCCATCTCGCGGATGCGCGGGTCGGGTTTCAGGTCGGTGCGCTCGACGTTGGCGTGCGCGATGTGCCTATGGCCGTTGCCGCGCACGATCTCGTAGCGCGGGCGCACGAAGTGCTTGCCGGCATCGACCTCGATCTGGTCCGGCCACGCCAGGTCAGGCAGCAGCGCGCCGCAGTCGATCGCCGCCGTGGCGAAGGGCGCGATCTCATGCTCGAAGGCCGCCGTCCGGTCGACGCCCATCGGGTTCAGCTTCACCGTGCCGGCCGGGATCGGCACCGGGTGCGAGTTCTGCACCCACAGCAGCACGCGCTCGCCCGGCGCCGGCGCCGGCACCCCTGCATACCACGCCGCCGGCCAGGCGTTGGCGTCGTGGCTGCACGACAGCGTCGCCGCATCGTCGCCGTAGGTGTCGAGCGCGTACTTCACCACCTCGTGGCCCTTCACGCCGATCGCGTGGATGAACAGCGAGCCGCAGAAGTCGCCGAGGCCGAAGCGCGCGCGCACCTCCGCGCTGTCGAGGATCACCGCACCGCCGGCCGGCGGCAGGTCCTGCTCCCAGGTTTGCAGCACGCGGCCGTGGTCGTCGAACAGCCGCAGCCACAGACGCGGCGCCTCGGCGCCGTAGAGCGACCAGTAGTTGGCGCCGACGACGCGGGTGTGGTGGCCCGGTTCGTCGCGGAAGAAGGCGAAGTTGGTGGCGAAGTTGACCGGCGCCAGGTAGTCGGCCGGCGCGCTGACCATCGCCGGCGGCAACGCCAGCGGGTCGAGCGTCACCACGTCGATGCCCTCCGGCAGCAGGTGCTCGATCTGCGCCACCAGCTTGTCGGCATTGAAGGCGGCGATGAGGACCACGTCGTGGCCGGCATCGAACTCGGTGATCGGCTTCGGGTCGCGGCCCAGCAACGGCCGGCCGAGATCCTCCAGGCGCTGCACGTAGACCGCGTCGGCCAGATGCTGCAGCGGATAGAACTGATCGACCACCTCGACATGACCAAGCGGATCGTAGACCGCGAGATGCTTGGCGTGGGCGAGACGGGCGCGCCAGGCCGGCGCCGCCTCTGCCGCCAGCGGGTGGCCCAGCGCCTTGAACAGCGTCCGGCCGCCGGCATTGCCGCCGAAGCCGCCGCCACCGAAGGCGGGATTCACGTAGGTTTCGATCTGCAGGGCCATGCTGTCCCAGAGCTTCCGGCTAGAGCTTCAGCCCGCGTTCACGCAGCCGCCGGGCGATCTCGCGCGCCACGTCTGCGGTATCATCGAGGGGCGGGTATGTCCAGGATTCCAGCCTTTCGCCGAGCGGGCGGGTGTAGCCGGCCTCGCGCATGTGGCGATGGAAGGCCTGGAACTTGCGCGTGCCGCCGGCCAGCGGCAGCACATGAACGGGTTTGCCGGTGGCGCAGGCCTCCGAGACCATCGACACCGAATCCGGCGACACCACCGCGTAGTCGGCCAAACCCAGGTAGCCGAAGTAGGGGTTCTCGCCCTCCAGGTTCCAGACTTGCGCCGGCACCTCGGTCACGCCGGCGATCAGGCGGTCGATGTTTTCGGCGCCGGTGCGCCGCGACGGCGTGACCAGCAGGCTGCCCTGCGCGATGGCGATGGTACACAGGCGGCGGCACCAGCCGTCGATCACCTCCGGATCGATTCGGTAGCTGCCGTTCGAACCGCCGATCAGCACCGCGATGTACGGGCGCGGCAGATGCGCGACCTTCGGCGCCCAGGCCGCCGCCTCGGCGGCCAGCCGCTCGGCCGTGACCCGGTGCAGGGCGCCGGTGGTGGGGAAGATGTTGGGCCCCTCCATGCCGTCGTGGCGCGGCGGTGCCAGCATGTCGAAGCGCGACGGCGCGACGTGCGGGTCCTGGATATGGATGGTGAAGGTCTTGCCGCCGCTCAGCCGGCGGATCGCCAGCGCGTAGGGCACCGAACGGCGGCCGCAGGTAATCAGCAGGTCGGGCCACGGCGGTTCCAGCCGGTCGCTGCCCTCGCCCAACGCTGCGAACGGCATCGGCCACCAGCCCGGCGGCAGCCAGACCCACGGCGCGCGCGGGCGGATACGCTTGACCTCGGGCGCGATCCCCACCGCCTCGGCCAGGCCTCGGCACTGATTCTCCATGCCAGCATGGCCTTCGCTCAGCACCCAGCAGGTCGCGACGGGCTCGGTCATCGGGTTTCCGCTGGTCGGCGGCGCCGCTGGCGCCACGGGCGCGCCGGTAATAATATTGCGCGGAGCGCTGCGCAAGGTCCGCGCGGCCGAAGGGGAAGCACATGCAGCGCGTCAAGCTGGACGCCATCGACCGTCGCATCCTGGAAACGCTGCGCGACGACGGGCGCATCACCAACGTGGCGCTGGCCGAGAAGGTCGGCATCTCGGCGCCGCCGTGCCTGCGCCGGGTGCGCGCGCTGGAGGAGGCCGGCTACATCCGGGGCTACCACGCCGACCTCGACCCCGGCCTGCTTGGCTACGAGATGACGGTGTTCTGTTGGGTCGGGCTGCACAGCCAGGCCGAGGCCGACCTGGAGGCGTTCGAGGCGCTGGTCGCGAAGTGGCCGCTGGTGCGCGAGTGCCACATGCTCTCCGGCGAGGCCGACTTCGCGCTGAAGTGCGTGGCCAAGAGCTGGGACGCGTGGCAGCACTTCCTGACCCACGAGCTCACACCCGCCCCGAACGTCGCCAGCGTGAAGACCGCCCCGGTCCTGCGCCATTCCAAGAGCCTGCCCGGCGTGCCGCTGGACGCGGCCGGCAGCGTCGACGACTAGGCCGCCCGCCGCCCGAGTTCCCGCACCTTCGAGAGCCACGTCTCCGCCTCGTCGCCCAGTTTCTCGACACCGCCGATCAGCGTGTCGCGGACCGGCCCGAAGCCGACGAACTTCAGGATGTTGCGCTCCAGGTTCTTCAGGCCATGGGCGAAGAAGAACCAGCGGTAGGCGAAGGCCGGCATACCCATGGTGACAATCACGCGGGCCGAACGGCCCTTCAACCGGCTCTTCCAGCTCAGGTCGCCGAGCTCGAACGCGAAGCCGGGACGCAGAACCTGTTCCAGCCACGCCTTCAGGAGCGCCGGCAGGGTGCCGAGCCAGAGCGGGTAGAGCAGCACCACGTGCCCGGCCCATTCGATGGCTTGCTGGCTCTCGCGGATCGCATCGGGTATCTCGCCCTCGTCGAACGCCGCTTTGCTGCGCAGGATCGGGAAGTCGAGCGTCGCCACGTCGATTCGTCGCACCTGATGCCCTGCCGCCTCGGCGCCATCGGCATAAGCATCGGCCAGCGCATGGCAGAAGTGCCCGCCGGCCGGGTCGGGGTGCCCCTGGACGATGAGGATGCGTGTACCCATGAGCCGCATCCTCGCCTCGAACGCGGTTGGATGCGTTGACGACGATCAACGCCGTCGGCGGCCGCCCGACGTGGATGGCCCGGACAAGCCGGGCCATGACGACTTAGACATGAAAACTTCGTCATGCCCCGCTTCATGCGGGGCATCCACGTCGTGAAGCTGCCTACGCCCGCGACGAAAGGGCGACGAACGCGCCCTACTCCGCCGCCTCCGCCACGTGCGGGCGCCAGCGCAGGACCGGCTTGCGGGCCGCGGCGGTTTCGTCCAGGCGACGGCGCGGAGTGCGGCGCGGGGCCGCCTCGAACAGCGCGGTATCGCCGGCTTTGGCCCGTTCCGCCAGATGCCGCAGAGAGTTGATCAGCATGTCGATGCTGTCCTTGCTCTCGGTCTCGGTCGGCTCGATCAGCATCGCGCCGTGCACGACCAGCGGGAAGTACATGGTGAAGGGGTGGAAGCCCTCGTCGATCATCGCTTTGGCGAAGTCGAGCGCGGTCACGCCGGTGTCCTTCAGGAAGCGGTCGTCGAACAGCGCCTCGTGCATGCACGGGCCGTCGAAGGACGGTGTCATCACGTCCTTCAGGCTGGCCAGGATGTAGTTGGCATTCAGCACCGAGTCGTCGGCGACCTGGCGCAGCCCGTCCGACCCGTGGCTCAGCATGTAGGTGAGCGCGCGGGTGAACATCCCCATCTGGCCGTGGAAGCCCTTCAGGCGACCGAAGCTCTTGCCATCGGGGTCCTGCTCGACGAGACGCCAGCGCTCGCCCTCCTTCGCCACCGTCGGCAGCGGCGCGAAAGGCGCCAGCTCGGCGGTCAGCACCACCGGGCCGGAACCCGGACCGCCGCCGCCATGCGGGGTGGAGAAGGT
>CAZVLI010000055.1:0-10775 GCA_964627965.1 uncultured Rhodospirillales bacterium | reverse complement strand
CGTGGGATCCGAGCCGGGTGGCCGGCGGCTCGTCCGGCGGCGCGGCGGCATCGGTCGCGGCCGGCATCGGCGCGGTGGCGCACGGCAACGATGCCGGCGGCTCGCTGCGCTATCCGTCCTATTGCTGCGGCGTTGCGACGATCAAGCCGACGCTGGGCCGGGTGCCGCACGTGAACCCCAGCGCCTGGGAAGAACGGTCGCCGGCAATCCAGCTGATGTCGGTGCAGGGGCCGATCGCGCGAAAGGTCGCCGACGTGCGGCTGGCCTTCGTGGCGATGGCGGCGGCCGATCCACGCGACCCGTGGTGGGTGCGGGCGCCGCTCGAGGGGCCGAAGCCGGACGGTCCGGTGAAGGTGGCGATGACGGTCGACCCGGCCGGCGGCGGCGTCGACGACGCGGTCGCCGCGGCGGTGCGGCAGGCTGGCGATGCGCTGGCCGATGCCGGCTACGAGGTGGAGGAGGTCGAACCGCCGCTGGTGAAAGACTGCGCCAGCCTGTGGGCCTTGCTGCAGCTGAACGAGATCCGCTGGTTCATGGGCCCGGCCGCCAAGACGATGGGTTCGGACGCGTTCAACGCGGTGCTGGCCGGTTACGAGTCCTTCACGCCGACACTTGAGGTGGAAGGTTACGCGCGGGCGCTGGCCGACCGGGCACGGCTGCTAAGGGCGTGGTCGGTGTTCATGCAGGCTTACCCGCTGGTGCTGGGCCCGGTGTCGTGCACGCCGCCGATGAAGGCCGGTCTCGATACGGAAGGCCCGGATGCCGTGGCCGGGATCATCCACGCGCACCGTCTGCTGGTCGCGGTGAACACGCTGGGCCTGCCGGCCGCGGCTGTGCCGACGGGGTTGGTCGGTGGGGTGCCGCTCGGCGTGCAGGTCATCGGGGCGCGCTACCGCGAGGACATGTGCCTGGACGCGGCGGCGACGATCGAAGCCGCCGGCGGCCTGCCGACGCCGATCGATCCTGTGCCGTGAAGGCCCGTCCTAGCTCTGTCTCGCGAGCAACTCGTCGACGGCGTCGACCAGGTCCTGATTGCCGAACGGCTTGAAGAGGACCTTGTCGGCGCCATAGGCATCGGCGATGGCGACCGCCTGCTCCAGCGGTGTACCGGGCCGGCCGCCGGACATCATGATCACCGGCAGGGTCTGGCCCTGTTCGCGCAGTTTCGTCAGCAGCGCCAATCCGTCCGCGTCGGGCATGTAGATGTCGAAAACCGCCAGGTCGTAGGAGTTGTCGGCGAAGAGTGCCTTGGCCTCGGCGCCGTTGCCCGCCTGGGTCACATCATGCCCGCGCGCGACCAGCACCGCCGCCAGCACTTCGCGCAGCGCGTCAGAATCGTCGACAATGATGATGGCGGCCATGGAAACCCTCGCCCGCTCCCCCCGAGACGAACAAGTAACGTCATTCGTTGATATGGACAAGTGTGCCGGCTTGCTGGCGACTGGGGCCGCGAGTATGTTCCCGCCGCGCTTACCCCTGTGGCCACCGACGATGTCCGAGCCGATGCCGAAGCCCGATCAGAGCCTGTACGAGAAAGCCCAGCTCCTCGCCGACGCGCTGCCGTATATGCATAAGTACGCCGGCGAAACGCTGGTGATCAAATATGGCGGGCACGCCATGGTCGATCCGACGCTGTCGCGTCTGTTCGCCCGCGAGGTGGCGCTGATGAAGCAGGTCGGGATGAACCCGGTCGTCGTGCACGGCGGCGGGCCGCAGATCGCCGCGATGCTGAAGCGACTGAACATCGAGAGCGAATTCATCCATGGCCAGCGGGTGACCGACGCCGCCACGATGGAAGTCGTCGAGATGGTGCTGGCCGGGCGTATCAACAAGCAGATCGTCTCCGACATCGTGGCCGCCGGCGCCAAGGCGATCGGCCTGTCGGGCCGCGACGCCGGACTGATCACCGCGCGCAAGCTGATCGAGAAGGTCGACGGTCAACCCGTGGACCTCGGTTTCGTCGGCGAGCCGGACCGGGTGGATCCGGCGATCCTGAACGAGATCGCCGATACCGACTTCATTCCGGTGATCGCGCCGGTGGCGTCCGACGCGGACGGCCAGAGCTACAACATCAACGCCGACACCGCCGCCGGCGCCATCGCCGCGGCGCTCTCGGCGCGACGCATGCTGATGATGACCGACGTCGACGGCGTGATGGACGGCGACAAGAACAAGATCGCCGAGATGGACAAGGCTCAGGCCGAGGCGATGATCGCCGACGGCACCATCTCCGGCGGCATGATCCCGAAGATCCGCACCTGCCTGAACGCGGTCGACGGCGGTGTGCGCGGCGCCGTCATCATCGACGGTCGCCAGCCTTACGCCGTGACCCTCGAGATCTTCACCGAGGGCGGCGCCGGAACCCTAATCCGACCCTGACCAACCTCAGTCGTAGCCCTTCGGCGCGACGTAGCCGCCGATCTCCTGCGTCAGCAGGCGGGCGAACTCGATCGTCGTGCGGTCGTTCAGGTGGTCGCCGATGATCTGCACGCCGACCGGAAGGCCGTCGCTGAACCCGACCGGGGCCGCCGTCGCGGGCAGCAGCGGCGCGGTGACCAGGCCGGCCCAGTAGAGATTGTCGAGAAAGGCGTTCTGGCCGCCATTGACGGGCAGGGTGCGCTTGTTCTGGTCCGGCTCGTGGTCGTGCTTGAACGCCGGCGTTGTCGAGATCGGCGCGATCACCACGTCGTAGTCCTGGAAGAAGCGGCGCCAGGCCCAACGGATTTGCGTGCGCTGCTCGTTCGCCGCCAGCCAGCCACGGTGGTGCAGGACGCGGCCGCGTGCCTCCATCGCCGGCAGCGAGAAATCGTCGGCGGCGAACTCCATCACTTCTGCTTTGCTGCGTTCGAAAGTCTCTTCCGGCTCGCGCGAGGTGACGACCGCATAGAGCAGGATCAGGTAGGCGCGGTGCGCCGCAGCCTGGTCGTAGTCGGGCCGCGCGTTCCGGTCGACCGTGGCGCCGGCCTTCTCCAGCGTCTTGGCCACCGCCTCGATGTGTTCCAGGACCGAGGCATCGACCGGCGCTTGCGGATCGTCGGCCCAGATCGCGACCCGGAAGTCGGCGAGCTTGCTGGCGCGCGGCGGCGCGAGGTCGAGCTTGTACCCGGCGGCGTCGAGCTCGTTCGGCCCGGCCATCGCGTCGAGCGCCAGCGTCAGGTCATCGGCCGAGCGCGCCAGCGGGCCGATCACCGACAGGTCGGCGGGGCTGAGGAACGGCCCCGGCGCGTGGCCGCGCGGCGGCAGGAGGTTCCAGGTGGGCTTGTGCCCGTAGACGCCACAGAAGTGCGCCGGGTTGCGGATCGATCCGCCGATGTCGGAACCGGCATCGAGCCCGGTCAGGCCGGCGGCCAACGCCGCGCCCGTACCGCCCGAAGAGCCGCCGGGGCTGCGTGTCAGGTCCCAGGGGTTGCTGGTGGTGCCGTAGATCTCGTTGAAGCTCTGCCAATCGCCGAGCGTGAGCGGCACGTTGGTCTTGCCGAAGATGACCGCGCCGGCATCCATCAGGCGCTGCGCCGCCAAGGCAGGTTCGGCGGCGATATTGTCGCGCAGCGCCGGTATTCCCCACGTGGTCGGCAAGCCGGGGTAGTTGAAGCTCTCCTTCAGGCTGGTCGGCACACCATGCAGCGGGCCCCAGCTTTCGCCCTTCGCCGTTGCCTCGTCGGCTTGCTTCGCGCGGGCGCGGGCGCCTTCGACGTCCATGGCGACGAAGCAGTTGATCGTCGGGTTGTGGCGTTCGATGCGGGCGAGATAGAGGTCCAGCAGTTCCAGCGCACCGATCTTCTTCGCCTTGATGGCGGCGGCGAGGTCGGTGGCTGACTGGAATGCGATATCGGTCATGCGTGCAGGCTCCCTGTAAGCGGTGAGCTTATCACGGCACACCGGCCGTTAACCCGGGCGGGCGATATACTCGGGCCATGCGACTCGCGCGCCCATCGCCGATCACCCTGCTCTGCGGCGGGCTGGCGCTGGTCTACGTCGCGCGCACGATCGAGTACTTCGCCGGCGCCGATGGGCTGATGGACAAGTTCGGCTACGTCATCGGCCGCGACTTCATCGCCATCTGGCTCGCCGCCAAGCTGGTGCTGGGCGGACAACTCGCCAGCGTCCTCGACCCCGCCCTCTACCGCCAGGCGATGGAGGCCGAGTTCGGGTCCAGCCTGACGCTGCACCTATGGCTCTACCCGCCGCACTATCTGCTGCTGATCCTGCCCTTCGGCGTCTTGAGCTATGTCGCGTCGCTGGCGCTGTGGGCGGCGAGCACCTTCGCGGTCTATGCCGGTGCGGTGCTGGCCGGACTGACACGGCACTGGCGCGCGGTCGTGGTGCTGGCGCTGGCACCGGCGACCTACGCCAACCTCCTGTTCGGACAGAACGGCTTCATCACCGCCGCGTTGCTGATCGGTGGGCTGCGCCTGCTGCAGAACCATCCGGTGCTGGCCGGTATCTGTTTCGGCGTGCTGACGGTGAAGCCGCAGCTCGGCTTGCTGATCCCCGTGGCCCTGGTGGCGATGGGGGCGTGGCGCGCGATCGCCAGTGCCGCCGTCACCGGCGCGCTGCTGATGGGGCTGTCGGCGGCGGTGTTCGGCATCGATGCCTGGCTCGCCTTCGTCGCGGTGACGACGGGCCAGCAATCGCTGCTGCTGAACACACCATCGACCGGCGTGCACCTGCTGATGGTCACGCCGTTCGCGGCGGTGGTCCGGCTCGATGGGCCGATGCAACTGGCACTGGCCTTGAACGTCGCGACCGCGCTCGCTGCGGCGTTCGCGGTCTGGTGGACCTATCGTCGGCCGGCCCCGACGGTGCTGCGACATGCGGTGCTGGTGACGGCGCTCTACTTCGCCGCGCCCTATGCGCTGACCTACGACATGCCGGCGCTGGCGGCGATGCTGGTCTGGCTGTGGATCGCGGCGCCGGGCTTCTGCCGCCCGGTCGGGACCAAACTACTCTTGATGCTGGTGTGGATGCTGCCGCTGATGCACCACTTGGCGATGATCTACGGCGTGCCGCTGGCGCCGCTGGCGCTCGCCGCGTTCCTGGCGGTGCTGCTCAGCGCGGTGGCGCGGTCAGCGAGTAGGTGACCTGGCCGGTGGCGACGTGGCTGTCGTCCTTGCCGTAGACCTCGACCTGCAACACGACGATGCGTCGGCCGCGACGGATCACGCGCGCGTCGGCCACCAGATCGCCCAGGCCGCCGGTCAGGAAGCTCAGCGACATGCCGACCGTGGCACCGCGCGAGCCGGGGACGATGTCCTTGGAACACCAGGCAGCGGCGGTGCCGGCGACGTCGATCAGCGCGGAGATGGCGCCGCCCTGGACCAGCTCGTCGCCGCGGCTGACCTCCTCGCGATAGGGCAGGCGGACGCGGGCGTGGTCGACCTCGGCGAGATCGAGCTGCATACCGCACAGGCTGACGAACCCCTTGCCGCTGGCGATCGACCGCGCGCGCTCGACAAATTCTTCCGCCATTAACCCTCACTCCCTATGATCGCGGACATCATGAATACGGCCTGGGTAATCGGCGTCGGCGCCGGCGTTCTGATGCTGGTTGCGATGTATGTCTTCAAGTGTGCGCGGGTGCACCGGCTGGCGCGCCCGGGCGAACTGTACTGGCCGAGCCTGGTGACGCTGTGCGTCGTCGTCGGCGGCATCGCCGGCTACGTCTACGACGCCAACTCGTCACGCCAGGTCGAGGTTCCCGACAAGCTGAAGCAGCAGCTCAACCCGCCGCCCGGTTGAACGCGTCGAAAGCGCGGGTCAGATCATCGATCTGGTCTTCCGTCGCCTCCAGGCCGGCGTGGAACCGAAGCGTCTGGCCCTCGTAGGGCCACTTGGTGGCGGTGCGGACGCCGTGCGGGTTGGTCACAAGCACAAGGCTCTCGTAGCCGCCCCAGGACGCGCCGAGCCCGAACAGCTCCAGGCTATCGATGAAGGCCGCTGTCGCGTCCTCCGGTGCCTTCTTCAACTGCACGCCGAACAAGCCGGAGGCGCCGAGGAAGTCGCGCTTCCAGATCGCATGGCCGGGATCGTCGGGCAGGGCGGGGTGCATGACCCGCTCGACCTCCGGCCGGCCCTTGAACCACTCGGCGAGGCGGATGCCGTTCGTCATGTGCTGCGGCAGGCGGACGTGCAGCGTGCGCATGCCGCGCTGCGCCAGGTAGACGTCGTCGGGGCCCGTGGCCATGCCCAGGTCGCCGGACATCTTGCGCAGCGCCGGGAAGTGCTCGTTCGTCGTGGTGACGGTGCCGAGCATCACGTCGGAGTGGCCGACGATGTATTTGGTGCCGGCCTGGATGGAGACGTCGACGCCGTGCTCGAACGGCTTGAAGTAGAGCGGCGAGGCCCAGGTGTTGTCCATCATCACGATGCAGCCGGCCTTGTGCGCGACCTCGGCCAGCGCCGGGATGTCCATCACCTCGAAGGTCTGCGAACCGGGCGACTCGACGTAGACGATCTTGGTGTTCGGCCGGATCAGCGCCGCAAGGTCGGCGGGCGAGATCAGCGGGTCGTACCACGTGGTCTCCACGCCATAGCGCGGCAGCAGCTCGGTACAGACGCGGCGGGCTGGCGCATAGGCGCTGTCGACCAGCAGGATGTGATCGCCCTGGCTGACATACGCCATCATCGCCGTGGTGATCGCCGCCAGACCGGAGGGGAAGAGCGCGCAGCGATCGCCGCCCTCGACCGCGTTCACCAGGTCTTCCAGCCCGAATTGCGTCGGTGTGCCGCGACGGCCGTAGGCGATCGTGCGCTCGCCCTTGGTGGACTTCTCGCGGATCTCCTTCCACGCGGCGTAGGTCGGCGCCAGCACGGTGGAGGCGTGATAGACGGGCGGGTTCACGATGCCGAAGTTGGCTTCCGGGTCGCGACCGGCGGTTACGATCTTGGTTTCGTCCTTCATCGCCTCGGTTCTGTGCTGAGAGTGAATGGGGTGCCCAAGCTGTACTACCTGGCATGTCAGCCCGGCAAGCTAGCTCGCGTCGCCAGCCAGCTCGATCACCGTGAGCGACGCGGTCCCCGTGGCGACCGACGGGCGATCCGCCTCGGCGACCCAGCCTCGCGCGAAGCCGACCTGTCGGCCCATGCGTTCGATCTCGCCGACCGCAACGTAGGTCGCCGGTCTGGCCGGGCGCAGGAAGGCGACGTTCAACGTCGTCGTGGCGCAGACCCGGTCGCGCGGCAGCATCGCCAGGCCGGCGAAGGCCATGGCGAAGTCGATCATCGCCGACACCACGCCACCCTGCACGACGTTGGCGCCCTGCAGGAACATCGGGCCCGGGGTGAATTGCAGCTCGACCCGGCCGGCGTCGGCATCGACCCTGGCGATGTGACCGGCCAAGGCCATGGCAAAGGGCGAGGCTTCGATCGGGATCGGCGGGCCGGGCGCGTCGCGGAAACGATGCAGCAGGGCCTGGTCGGGATTGCGGTAGGGCGTGGGCATGGATGCGGCTTCGGCTACGGAATTCCTGCTTGTCCGGTCACCGCGCGCGCGGATCGGAACTGACTAGTAGTCATTCTTGTCGGTTTCGAGACAGGTGTGATAGCGTCGTACCTTAAATTGCCATATCGGCAATTTGTTCTGTAAGCACGACTCATTTGAGAAGTCAGGCAACAGGGAAGGTAGCTAAGTATGAAAGCAATCGGCCTTATCACGGCCACGGCTGCGGCGGCGATGTTCGCCGCTAGCGCGAACGCCGATACCATCGACGACATCAGGGCCCGCGGTCAGCTGATCTGCGGCGTCACCACCGGCCTCGCCGGCTTTGCCGCCCCGGACGACAAGGGCGAGTGGGCTGGCTTCGACGTCGACATGTGCCGGGCGGTCGCCGCGACCATTCTCGGCGACGCGACCAAGGTCAAGTTCGTGCCGACCACCGGCAAGAGCCGCTTCCCGGCTCTGCAGTCCGGCGAGGTCGACATGCTGGCCCGCAACACCACCTGGACGTACGACCGCGACGTGAAGCTCGGCTTCGACTTCGCCGGCGTGAACTTCTACGACGGCCAGGGCTTCATGATCCGCAAGGATCTCGGCGTGAAGTCGGCCTTCGAGCTCGACGGCGCCAGCGTCTGCGTCTCCACCGGTTCGACCACCGAGCTGAACCTGGGCGACTTCTTCCGCGCCAACAACATGAGCTACACGCCTGTCGTGTACGAAAAGGCGGACGAGATCCGCACCGCGTACGACGCCGGCCGTTGCGACGTGTACACCACCGACCGTTCAGGTCTGGCGGCGCAGCGTTCGGAGCTGTCGGAGCCGGATGCACACATGATCCTGCCGGAAGTGATCTCCAAGGAGCCGCTCGGCCCGCTCTCCCGTCATGGTGACAACCGCTTCAACGACGCCATCCGGTGGACGCTGAACGTGATGATCATCGCCGAGGAGAAGGGCATCACGCAGGCCAACGTCGACCAGATGATGGGCTCGGCGACGGATCCTGAGATCCTGCGCATGATGGGCAAGGAAGGCGACTACGGCGAGCGCCTGGGTCTGGCCAACAACTGGCCGTACCAGGTGATCAAGCAAGTCGGCAACTATGGCGAGTCGTACGAGCGCAACATCGGCCCGAACACGCCGATCCAGCTCGAGCGCGGTGTCAACGCCCTGTGGACCAAGGGCGGCATCCTCTACGCACCGCCGTACCGCTGATCCCGGCAGCGTGGCTGTCATGATCTGAGTTCGAAGGGGCGCGCCGGCGAGTAACCGGCGCGCCCCGACGGATTCTGGTGCAAGAGATTCTGGCGCACGCAGCCGCCGAGGCGCGTATCCGGGAGACGGGTCCATGGCCGTTCAGACCGACCAACAGACCGGCACTACCAACTGGCTGTACGACGCGCGATTGCGCGCGATCTTCTACCAGATCGCCACCGCCGCCATCTTCGTCGGCGTGGTGTTCTGGCTGACCAACAACACCATCGACAACTTGAACGAGCGCGGCATCGCGACCGGGTTCAAGTTCCTGGGGCAGCCAGCCGGCTTCGGCCTGCCGTTCTACCTGATCCCGTATTCGGAGACCTCGACCTACGGGACCGCCTTCATCGTCTCGGTGCTGAACACGCTGTTCATCTCGCTCATCGGCATCGCGCTGGCGACGATCATCGGCGGCCTGTTCGGCGTGATGCGGCTGTCGAAGAACTGGCTCGTGTCCAAGGTCGCCACCGTCTACCTGGAGACGGTGCGCAACGTGCCGCTGCTGCTGCAGATCCTGTTCTGGTACTTCGGCGTGCTGCAGACGCTGCCGCAGGTGCGCAACAGCGTGAACATGGGCGACACGGTGTTTCTCAACATCCGCGGCCTTTACATGCCCAAGCCGCATTTCGAGACCGCCTTCCTGGTGCCGACGATCCTGTTCTTCGGCGCCATCGTCGCGACCTGGGTGCTGGCCCGCTGGGCCAAGAAGCGTCAGGCCGAGACCGGTGAGCAGTTCCCGATGTGGCGAACCGGCATCGGCCTGATCATCGGCCTGCCCATCGTCGGCTTCCTGGTGACCGGAATGCCGGTGACGCTGGAGTATCCCGAGCTCAAGGGCTTCAACTTCCGCGGCGGCCTGGTGCTGGTGCCGGAGTTCATGGCGCTGCTGGCGGCGCTGACGCTCTACACCGCTGCGTTCATCGGCGAGATCGTGCGCGCCGGCATCCTGTCGGTCAGCCACGGCCAGACCGAAGCGGCGTATGCCTTGGGGCTGCGGCCGGGCATCACCATGCGGCTGGTCATCATCCCGCAGGCGCTGCGGGTGATCGTGCCGCCGCTGACCAGTCAGTACCTGAACCTGACGAAGAACTCGTCGCTGGCCGCGGCGATCGGTTATCCGGAGCTGGTGGCGGTGTTCGCCGGCACGGTGCTGAACCAGACCGGCCAGGCGGTTGAGTGCATCCTGATGACGATGGCGGTGTACTTCACCATCTCGCTCAGCATCTCGGTCTTCATGAACTGGTACAACAGGCGCATCGCGCTGGTGGAGCGCTGACCATGAGCGATATCACGAGCGATATGAACGACGCGGAACGCGTTCACACGCCGTCGCCGGACATGCCGCCACCCAAGACCGAGGTCGGGGTCATCGGCTGGCTGCGGTCGAACCTGTTCGCGGGTTGGTTCAACTCGGTGCTGACGGTGCTGACGTTGATCCTGCTGTACTACATGGTCCCGCCGGTCCTGGACTGGATGATCTTCTCCGCGAACTTCCTTGGCGACAGCCGTGAGGACTGCACGTCGGGCGGCGCCTGCTGGGTGTTCGTGTCGATCCGATTCGACCAGTTCATCTACGGCTTCTATCCCGAGGAACTGCGCTGGCGACCGACCTTGGCCGTCGGCCTCGGGCTCGCCTGTCTGGTCTACGTCCTGACCGACGGGGTGCCGCAGCGCGGCAAGGTGGCGCTGTTCCTGTGCATTCCGTACCCGATCATCGCCTTCTTCCTGCTGTATGGCGGGCTCGGCATGGAGGTGGTGGAAACCTCCAAGTGGGGCGGCCTGCTGCTGACCATCGTCATCGCCGGCGTCGGCATCGCCGCGTCGCTGCCGATCGGCGTGGCGCTGGCGCTGGGCCGACGCTCGAACATGCCGGTGGTGCGGATGCTGTGCATCGGCTTCATCGAGTTCGTGCGCGCGGTGCCGCTGATCACCATCCTGTTCATGAGCCTGGTGGTGCTGCCGCTGTTCCTGCCGCCAGGCAGCAACTTCGACCAGCTCCTGCGGGCGCTGATCGGTGTGTCGCTGTTCTCCGCCGCCTACATGGCTGAGACGGTGCGCGGCGGGCTGCAGGCGATCCCGAAAGGGC
>CAZVLI010000054.1:0-10960 GCA_964627965.1 uncultured Rhodospirillales bacterium | reverse complement strand
CGGTCGCGCGCAACTACTACAAGCTGCTCGCCTACAAGGACGAGTACGAGGTCGCGCGCCTGCACACCGACCCGGCCTTCCGCGAGAAGCTCGACCGGCAGTTCGAGGGCGACTACACGCTGCGCTTCCACCTCGCGCCGCCACTGATCGCCCGGCGCGATCCCGCCACCGGCCACCTGCAGAAGATCGAGTTCGAGGGCAAGTGGCTGTTTCCGGTGCTGAAGGTCGTCGCCGGCCTGAAGGGCCTGCGCGGCGGTCCGTTCGACATCTTCGGCCGCACCCAGGAGCGGCGCATGGAGCGCGCGCTGATCGAGGAGTACGAGGCCATCGTCGCCGAGCTGATCGACAAGCTCGACAACGACAATCATGCGCTGGCGTTCCAGATCGCCGAGGTGCCGGACCGCATCCGCGGCTTCGGCCATGTGAAGGAGCGCAACGTGAAGCTGGCCAAGGCCGACTGGGCCAAGCTGATGCCGGTGTTCCGCTCGCCCGAGCGCGCCACCGACGTCGCTGCCGCGGAGTAGCGCCAGCCGGGAGAGGACGCGCGCGATGAGCAAGCCGGACGGACTGCATCACCTGGCGATCTGCACCGCCGACATGAAGACGCAGATCGCATTCTTCACCGACGTGCTCGGCATGGAACTGGTGGCGCTCTACTGGATGCACGGCGTGAAGGGCGCCTGGCACGGCTTCCTGAAGCTGAACGACACCTGCTCCATCGCGCTGGTCTTCTCGCCCGACATCCCCAAGGTCGACGCTGAACTCGGCAAGACCCATTCCGGCAATCCCGGCAGGCCGGCCGCGCCCGGCACCATGCAGCATCTGGCGTTGAATGTGCCGGACATGTCGGCCCTGCTGGCGATGCGCGACCGCATCCGTGATCGCGGCGTCAACGTGTTCGGCCCGATCGACCACGGCTTCTGCCAGTCGATCTACTTCGCCGGGCCGGAGAACCTGTCGCTGGAACTGTCGACGTCGGCGGCGGCCATCGATCCGGAAGCCTGGATCGATCCGGAGGTCGTCGCCCTGGCTGGCATCAGCGCCGAGGAACTGGCCCGCTACAAGGCACCGGCCGCCTACACCCCACCGGCCGAGCCCGTCGCGCAGCCGGCGATGGACCCGGGCAAGCCGCACATGGCCTTCCCGGAGAAGACCTACCGTCGCATGCTGGCGATGGACGACGCCGAATACACCGAACGCATGAGCGAGACCGAGCCGCCGGTAAAGGTGGCCTGAGGGAGGACGAGATGTCCCACACCTATTACGAAGCGACCTTCCAGATCGACGACGGCATCGCCGAGTTCAAGATGAACCGACCGGACGTCCTGAACGCGCTGACCGAGGGCCTGCGCATCGACTTCAAGGCCATGCTCGACGAAGTGCAGGGCAACGACGACGTGCGGGCCCTGATCCTGCGCGGCGAGGGCCGTGCCTTCTCCGCCGGCGGCGACGTGAAGGGCATGGGCGAGCGCATGAACCAGAAGGTCGACCTGACCAAGACGCGCGACTCCCTGATCGGCCTGCACGACTGGCTGGAGCGGCTCTACAACCTCGACTGTCCGGTGATCGCGGCGGTCGACGGCCTGGCCTTCGGCGGCGGCTTCTCGCTGGCGCTGGTCTCCGACTTCGTGCTGGCGACGCCGCGCTCGAAATTCTCCGCCGTGTTCGGCCGCATCGGCCTGGTGCCGGACATGGGCGTGGTCTACACGCTGCCGCGCGTGGTCGGCCTGCCGAAGGCGAAGGACATCATGTACACCGCGCGCACCGTCGACGCCGACGAGGCACTGGCGCTCGGCATCGTGCACTCGCTCCACGAGCCCGATGCCTTGTTGCCGGCGGCACGCGACTTCGCGGCCAGGCTGGCGCGCGGCTCCAAGAACGCCATCGCCGCGACCAAGCGCATGACCAACCGCTCGTCGGAGGCGACCTATCGCCAGATCGCGGAGTGGGAAGCCGACGCGCAGTCGATGATGTTTTCCACCGAGTTCAACAACGAGGCGGTGCGGCGGTTCCTCGCCAAGGAAGACCCGCTCTACAACTGGGACACGATGGACAAGGACGCCGGCTGACCGGCTCCGCGGCCATGACCGACGTCGCGGTCCGGGAGAGCGAGCCGCAAGACATCACTGCGATCGAGGCGCTCTACCCGGCTGCGTTCCCCGACGAGGACCTGCAGCCGCTGGTGCGGGAGTTGCTGGCCGCCGCGCCGGTAAGGCTATCGCTGGTCGCCACCGTCGAGCGCAAGATCGTGGCGCACGTCGTCTTCTCGACCTGCGGGATTGAAGCAAGCGACGACAAGGCCGCGCTTCTCGGACCGCTCGCCGTCGCGCCGGATTGGCAGCGACGCGGCGTCGGCACCGCCATCGTCCGTGAGGGTCTACGGCGACTCCGGGAGGACGGCTTCGCGCGCGTCTTCGTGTTGGGCGATCCTGGCTATTACGGACGCCTCGGCTTTCTGCCCGAGAGAAGAATCGTGGCCCCCTACCTACCGCCGGCGGACACGCTGCCCGAAGAATGGCGCGATGCCTGGCAGTCCATGAGCCTTGGCACGGACGAGCCAGCGTCGCCGGGAACGCTCCAAGTCCCCGAACCCTGGCGCAAGCCGGAACTTTGGTTGCCCTAGCTGGCTGCACTCGCCGCCGCGTTATGACATAATCAAAGGAGTCGACCAGCATGGCTCGCCGGGGGCAACGCCGTGGCACAGCGCAAACGCTTTCTCGTCGTCCTGATCAAGCCGTCGCACTATGACAACGACGGCTATGTGATCCAGTGGGCTCGCTCCGCGATCCCATCGAACACGCTGGCCACGCTCTATGGCCTGACGTTGAACTGCGCCGAACGCAAGGTGCTGGGGCCGGACGTCGACATCGAGATCGAGGCCTACGACGAGACCAACACGGTCATTCCGATCAAGCGGCTGATCAAGCGGGTCAAGGAAGCCGATGGCGGCTTCGTCGGCTTCGTCGGCGTGCAGACCAACCAGTTCCCGCACACCGTCGACATGGCGCGCCAGTTCCGCGCCGCCGACGTGAACGTCGTCATCGGCGGCTTCCACGTCTCCGGCTGTCTGGCGATGCTGCCGGAGCTGCCGGCGGACATCAAGGAAGCGCAGGCCATGGGCGTCACGCTCTACGCCGGCGAATCCGAGGGCCGGCTGGACGAGGTACTGATCGACGCTTGGAACGGCACGCTGCCGCCGCTCTACAACTACATGAACGACCTGCCCGGCATGGCCGAGGCGACCCGACCGTTCCTGCCCGACAACGTCGTCAAGCGCACCGCCGGCGCCTACACCAGCTTCGACAGCGGCCGCGGCTGCCCGTTCCAGTGCTCGTTCTGCACCATCATCAACGTGCAGGGCCGCAAGTCGCGCTATCGCACCGCCGACGACATCGAGCAGATCATCCGTGCCAACGCCGCGCAGGGCATCACCCGCTATTTCGTCACCGACGACAATTTCGCCCGCAACCGGAACTGGGAAGAGATCCTCGACCGCCTGATCGACCTGCGCGAGAACAAGGGCTTCCGCTTCAAGTTCATCCTTCAGGTCGACACCCTGGCGCACCGCATCCCGGGCTTCATCGAGAAGGCCACGCGCGCCGGCGCGCACCGCATCTTCATCGGCCTGGAGAACATCAACCCGGATTCGCTGCTCGGCACCAAGAAGCGCCAGAACAAGATCTGGGAGTATCGAAAGATGCTCCAGATGTGGAAAAGCCACGGCGCCATGACCTACGCCGGCTACATCCTGGGCTTCCCGCCGGACACGCCGGAGTCGATTGCCCGCGACGTCGACATCATCAAGCGCGAGTTGCCGCTCGACCTGGTCGAGTTCTTCGTGCTGACGCCGCTGCCGGGTTCGGAGGACCACCAGCGGCTTTCCGCCGCCGGCGCCGACCTCGACCCGGACATGAACAAGTACGATCTGGAGCACGTCACCACCGACCACCCGACCATGTCGCGCGACGACCTCCGCAAGGTCTACAGCGAGGTCTGGAGCCGCTACTACACGCGCGAGCATGTCGAGACCATCATGCGGCGCGGCGCCGCCAGCGGGCTGAAGCCCAGCAAGATGACGCTGCCCTTGATGTGGTTTACCGGCGCGCTCGCGATCGAGGGCATTCATCCGCTGGAACTCGGCTTCTGGCGCCGCAAGGTCCGCACGCAACGCCGCCACGGCATGCCGATCGAGAACCCGCTGGTGTTCTACCCGCGCCGGGTCTGGGAGATGATCAGCACCCACTACCAGTGGGCGCGTCTCTACCTGGCCTATCGCGCGATCCAGAAGCGCATCGAGGCCGATCCCGCCGCCAAGGACTATGATGACATCTCGTTGCACCCGGTGAGCGAGGACGAGGAGAACGCCCTCGACCTCCTGACCGAACACCAGGATGCGATCCCGCAGACCCATGGCGCACCGAAGGTCGGGGTCGCGGCCGAGTAGCGCGCAGCCGGGGCGCAACGCATGACCAGTGCCTTCGACTGGGATGCCTTCCTTCGACAACTCCCGCCGCGAGATATTCCGCGGTCGCTTCGCGAACTGGTCCTTCGGGGCGCACTTGGATGGCAGATCGGCCTGATAGCGGCGTCTCTCGTGTGCGTCGGGCTCGCGGTCGGCTTATTCCCCTTTCGGATCGTCGATGACATCCACCTCGACATCGCCGGCGAACACGCGCGTGGCGTCGTGCACCGCTCGGTCTACGCCAACCGCACATACGGCGATGACATACTCGCCCGCAAGCAACTGGTCTTCCGCGTCCAATTCAGTTTCGACGACGCGTTTGGGCAGACCTACGCCACCGAGAGCCTGTACTTCGGCTATGTCGAGCCGGGTACCGAGATGGCGATCGAATACCTGGCCGACCAGCCGACGGTCGCGCGCCTGCGCGACGGCTTCTTCGTGCCCGGCGGGCTGTGGGAAGTCTGGTGGGCGGCGGGATTCCTGCTGCCGCCGCTCTTCGGCCTATGGCGCTACCGACACTGGCGACGCGGCCGCGCGGCGTTGCTGGCACACGGCTTGATCGCGACCGGGCGGATCGAGCGGACGTGGCGCGACCACGAGGAAACCAACGTCGGCGGTTGGGTCGAAGTCAGCTACGAGACGGCCAAGGGCCCCGTCACCGTGGCCGAGACCGTCGAACGCGATGCCTTCCATCGCGCGGGCAGATTCGCCGTCGCAGGCAGGTCGGTACGCGTGCTGTACGCGCCGGACAACCCGCGTCATCACATGGTGCTCGACCTCTTGGACTAGCCGAGCCGCTCAGATCACCGGGCCGGCGCGCATCTTGCGTTCCATCTCGGTGAGTTCCATCGGCTTCACGCGCCAACGATTCGTCCAACGGAACTCGGGCGTCCGGTTACGCATCCCTTCGCCCTTCAGGATGAAATCACCGTAACCCTTCGACGCGGAGTCGTTGCATGCCTCCACGTAACGCGGGAAGCCGCCGATATACGGCATGAACACGCGCGGCCGGCCGGGGATGTTGGCGCCGACATACCAGGACGAGCAGGTCGAGCGCAGCGACGCCTCGGCCACCTCGTTCACATGCTCGACCCAGGCGTCTTCCTCGGCCAGCGTCGGCTCGATGGTCTCCGCCCCGATGGCGCGGCAATGCGCGATGCAGTCGGTCATCCAGTCTGCGTGCTGCTCGATCGACTGGATCATCGACGCCAGCACCGAAGGGCTGCCGGGTCCGGTGATCATAAAGAAGTTTGGGAAGCCGACTGTCGAGAGGCCGAGATAGGTGCGCGGCCCGGCCTCCCACTTCTTCTTCAACGTCAGGCCGTCACGGCCGACGATCTCGACCTTTTCGTAGGCCCCGGTCATCGCCGCGAAGCCGGTGGCGCAGACGACGGCATCGAACGCGTACGCCTTGCCGCCGACGACCAGCCCGGTCTCGGTGAACCGCTCGATCGGCGTCTCCGACACGTCGACCAGTTCCACGTTCGGCCGGTTATAGGTCTGGTAGTAGTTCGTATCCACGCACAGCCGCTTGCAGCCGAAGACGTTGTCCGGGCACAGCAGCTCGGCCGTTTCCGGATCCTCGACCGTCTCGCGGATCTTATTGCGCGCGAACTCCGCGATGGTGTCGTTGGCCTCTTCGTTGAACAGCAGATCGCCGAACGCACCGAGAAACGGCAGGCCACCGCGCTCCCAGTACTCCTCATACTGCTTTGCCCGCTCCTCTTCCGACACCTCCAGCGCCTTGCGCAGGTCGAACTGGAAGTAGAAGCCGGTCGGCCGCGACCGCGCCAACGCGCGCAGCTCCGGATACTTCTCCTTCACGCGGCGCACGTAGTCCGGATCGAGCTTCTCGTTCCACGCCGGGACCGAATAGTTCGGCGTCCGTTGGAACACCGTCAGGCGCTCGGCCTGCTCGGCGATGATCGGCACAGACTGGATCGCCGAACTGCCGGTGCCGATCACCCCGACCTTCAGGCCGGTGAAGTCGACACCCTCATGCGGCCATTTGCCGGTGTGGTAGATCGGTCCCTTGAAGTCGTCGATGCCCTCGAAGGGCGGCACGTTCGCCGACGACAGGCACCCCACGGCCATGATCAGGAACTGCGCGTCGACCTTGTCGCCGCGATCCGTCTCGACCTGCCAGCGGTTCGTGGTCTCGTCGAACCGCGCCGCGGTCACCGAGGTGTCGAAGCGGATATCGCGGCGCAGGTCGAACCGGTCGGCGACGTGATTGGCGTAGGCCAGGATCTCCGGCTGCGGCGCGTACTTCTCGGTCCACTCCCACTCCTGCTCCAGCTCCTCGGAAAAGGAGTAGGAGTATTGCAGGCTCTCCACGTCGCAGCGGCAGCCCGGATAGCGGTTCCAGTACCACGTCCCGCCGACGTCGCCGCCGGCCTCGTAGCAGCGCGCGTTGACGCCCAGCTCGCGCAGACAGTGCAGCATGTAGAGCCCGCCGAAGCCGGCGCCGACGACGATCACGTCGAACCCGGCATCAACTTCCGGCTCGCGTTCCACCCGGATCTCCGGTTCCACGATCATCGTCTTCGCTCCCTTGCTGCCCGCCGTCAGGCCCGCGCCGTCGGCCGGCTCGCCACCGTCTCGAACCAGCGGGTCAGGTTCGCCAGCTCTTCCGGAATCCGCACGCCGATACCCTTGCCCATGACGAAGGCGCACTGCGCGGTAATGTCCGCGACAGTATAGTTGTCGCCGGCGATGTATGCGCGATCGGCGAGTTCCCCGTCGAGCCAGCGCATGCGCTCCTCCACCTTCTGCCGGTTCAGCTCGCCCCAGGCCGGCAGCTGCTCGATGCGGCCCTTCCAGAAGTCGTTGGTGTGCTGGAACACCTGCGTCATCGGGAGCGCGATCTCCAGCTCCATGCGCCGGTTCCACATTTCGACAAATGCCTGCTCGCGCGGGCTGCTGCCGAACAGCGGTGGCTCCGGCTGCTGCGCCTCAAAGTAGCGGCAGATCGCCATCGACTCGGCCAGGATGGCGCCGTCGTCGAGCTCCAGAATCGGCATCTTGCCCATCGGGTTCTTCGACAGGTAATCGGCCTTCTCGTTCTCGTGCTGCATCATGTCGACCTGGACGGTCGGCACCTCGATGCCCTTCTCGGCCAGGAAGATGCGCACCCGGCGCGGGTTCAGACCAGCCTTCAGGTCGTAGAGCTTCACCGTTCGGTCTCCGTTGTATCTACACGTGTCGCGAGCCTAGGCGAGTCCCGCTGCCCACCGCAATGGGCTGGACCTGACCGGCCGGCCCCGGCATCCTCGCGGCAAATACGCGAAAGCCGGGAGCGCGCCATGAGCTACGAGACCATCCTGTTCGAGGTGACCGACGGGGTCGGCAAGATCACGCTGAACCGCCCGAACGCCGCCAACGGCATGAACCTGCAGATGATGCAGGAGCTGCATCAGGCGGCCATCAGGTGCGACCAGGACAAGACGATCCGCGCCGTGCTGATCACCGGCGCCGGCAAGATGTTCTCCGCCGGCGGCGACCTGAAGGCGTTCGAGGAGGCCGGCGACGACATCGGCCTGCTGCTGCCGCAGATGACAATGTTCTACCATGCCGCCGTGTCGCTTCTCGCCCGCATGGACGCGCCGGTGATCATGGCGGTAAACGGCATGGCGGCGGGCGGCGGCCTCAGCTTCGCCTTGTCGGGCGACCTGATCTACGCCGCCGCGTCGGCCCGCTTCACCATGGCCTACTCCGCCGCCGGCCTGTCCGCGGACGGTTCGTCGAGCTATCACCTGCCGCGGCTGGTCGGCTTGCGCCGGGCCAAGGAGCTGATGCTAACCAACCGCCTGCTCACCGCCGACGAGGCGCTGGGCTACAACATGATCGACCGGGTGATCCCGGACGACGAACTGATGGCCGAGGCGGAGAAGCAGGCCAAGGCGTTCGCGCAAGGACCGACCGGCGCCTACGGCGAGATCAAGCGGCTGCTGGCCGGCACCTTCGGCGAGTCGCTGGAAACCCAGATGGAGCAGGAGGCCCGCTCGATCGTCGCCCGCGCCACATCGGCCGACGGCCGCGAGGGCATCGCCGCCTTCATCGAGAAGCGCAAGCCGAACTTCAAGGGAGAGTGAGCATGACCCCATCTCTGGAAGAGCGCGAGACGCTGTTCAAGGCGTTCGGCCGCGCCTTCTTCAAGCAGGACATGGACGCCATGTTCGAGGTCGTCACAGAGGACTTCACCTGGACGGTCGAGGAGAACGGTGTCGTCCGGGTGCTGGTCGGCAAGCAGCAGATCGCCGACTTCTTCGACGAGCGCCGGGGCAAGAACCAGGACGTCCGCTTCACCGACGTGGTGTTCCATCACGCACCGGACGCGACCTTCATGCAGTACCGGATCAGCGGCAAGGTCGCCGCGACCGGGGAGCCCTTCGCCCGCGTCGGCGTCGAGCGCTACACCTTCCGCGATGGCAAGTTGGCGGTGAAGGACGTCTACGGACGCAACGCGCTCTAGAGCGACAGCTTCAGGCCTTCGTGGCTCGCCTTGAAACCGAGCTGTTCGTAGAAGCGGATCGCGTCGGCGCGGCTCTTGTCGCTGGTGAGCTGCACCAGCCCGCAGTGCCGCTCGCGGCACAGGTGGATCGCGTGCTCGATCATCCGCCGGCCGAGCCCGCTGCCGCGCTGGCTGGCGGCGATGCGCACGCTCTCGATCTGCCCGCGCCACATGCCCAGCCGCGACAGGCCCGGCACGAAGGTCAGTTGCAGGCAACCGACGACGGCATCGCCTGCCATCGCCACCAGCAGCACCTGGTTCGAGTCCGCCGCCATCGCCTCAAACGCGTCGACGTAGCGCCGGTCGAGCGGCAGGCTCGCGTCCTCGCGCCCGCTGCCCAGCGCATCGTCGGCGAGCATCGCCACGATGGCCGGCAGGTCGTCGACGCGCGCTTCCCGAAACGTGATCTCGCTCAGCGGTTCAGGTCCTTCATGTAGCCGGGGATCTGGCGATCCGCCGGTTGCAGCGGATCCGGGATCGGCGTCCCCGGCACGATCCGCAGCGGCACCAGGCCGGCCCAGTGCGGCAGGTCCATGTCTTCTTCGTCGTCCTTCGGCATGCCAGCGCGCATCTTCGCCGACGCCTCGGTGATCGGCAAACGCAGCACCATGGTCTGCTTCATCTCCGATCGGTTGGGCCCGCGCGTATCGTCCCACCGGCCCTTCATCACCTGCTCGACCACCGCCTCCAGCGCGGTCATCTTCTCCGCGTCGTCGGTGACCTGCACGGCCTGGCCCAGCACCATCACCGAGCGGTAGTTCATCGAGTGGTGCATGCCCGAACGCGCCATGACCAGCGCGTCGACGATGCTGATGGTGACGCACACCGGCACGCCCTCGTCACGGATCGTGCGCAGCATCCGGCTGGCGGCGGACCCATGCAGGTAGAGCTGATCGCCGACGCGCGCGTGGATCGTCGGCACCACGTAGGGCTGGCCATCGACCGCGAAGCCGACGTGGCAGATGTAGGCCTCGTCGATGATCGCATTCACCACGTCGCGGTCGTAGCTGCCCCGATCCACCGCCCGCTTCAGCTTGGTCCGCTTGGTCATCTCGATGCTGTTCATCGCTCGCTCGTCCGAATTTCGTTCACGTGAGGTAGAGGCGGTGCTTGTGGGTCCCGCCCCGTCAATTCAGTTCCATTGCGATCGCCCGGCGCACCGCCGGCCGTGCGCCGACGCGGCGGAAGTGGTCGGCCAGCGCCGGCATGCTCTCGATGTCGACCCCGTCGCCGCCCAGCCATTGCGACAGCGTGAACAGGTACATGTCGCAGATGCCGTAGTCGTCACCGAGCACCCACGGGCCGCGTAGCATCTCGCGTTCGATCAGCCGGAAGCAGGCACCGACCGACTCCGGTACCTTTCGCTTCATTGCCTCGTGCGCGGCCGGATCGTCAGCCCACCGGTGGCCGCGCATGCGATGCGCGTGCGCGACATGCACGGTAGAGCAGAGATAACTGTTGAATGCCTGCGCCTCGGCCAGACGGAACGGGTCGTCGAGCGGCGCAATACCGGCCAAAGCGTAGGTCTGGGCCAGGTAAACCAGGATCGCCGGAGTCTCGGTGAGCACACCACGGTCGGTCACCAGGGCCGGCACGCGCGCCTTCGGGTTGACCGCCAGAAAGTCCGGCGATTGTTGTTGATTGGCGCCGAAGTCGATCCGCGTCGCCTCGTAGTCGGCACCGACCTCCTCCAGCGCGATGTGCGAGGCCAGGGCGCAGGTGTTCGGGGCGTAGAACAGGTTGAGCATTTCATCTCCAGCGGCGCGAATCTCCTTTACGCGCCAATTTTGTACTACTACAATAACGAGTACATGGCGGTACAATATGACAGGCTTGGCAAAGCGGCAACCGATATCGCCGCCGGCATCGAACGCGCCGTCGTCGAAGGCGCGCTGGCGCCCGGCGACCTGTTGCCGACCGTCCGCGCGCTGAGCCAGGAAGCCGGCGTTAGTCCGACCACGGCGGCGGCGGCCTACCGCACGCTG